>NZ_JACVQD010000009.1 GCF_018881545.1 Polynucleobacter alcilacus | reverse complement strand
GACGATGACCTAACCAGCTAATCGGCTCGTACTTACCAGAGACAGTCAGAACTAAGTCACCAACTTGAAGATCTTCAACGGCTACAGGGCCGCGATCAGTTGTGATGTGGGTGCCTTTGGCGTAGCAGACTAAGACATCGTTGCCATCGAAGTTATTCTTATGGTTAGTTGAGTTTGGTCTATACCCCTCATATGAACTTGCGGCTACAAGATTGGGTGTAGTATCGAAACCGTTGCTACTGCTTACTACATTATTATCAGTTTTCCAAACTAAGTTGAAGTTATAGTCACCATCAACTAAGTTAAGCGTATACCCTGAGGTGGCATTTCCAGCTAACGTAGCAGTAGAATCTACTGTTGAGCTACCGGCATCATTATAGTAAAAAGTGTGAGTTGGTACATTTACAACAGTGTTGTTACTGCCTGTAATGTACGAGTAAGCAGGAGTTTTTATTACCAATCCAGTCAAATAATTTGAAATATTTGGGGAAGAAACTACAGCATCGTTATTACTTGCAAAGTTAAATAGGCCAGAATCCATAGTAAAACTTCCCGTAGAATAACCGCCCCCAGCCATTAGATCTCCGAGCCCATCAGCCCCGCCGAGTTTATAAGTTGTTGTTGTCATTTTGACTCCCAGTGAGTATGTTTAATGTCAAAGAACGAGGGGTTTACTGCCCCAAGACCAAATAACTAAAGATTTGTTTACTTTGTAAATTGTATGGGTCAATTATTTAGGTTATTGATGTAAAAAAGAACTTATGTTGGTACCAAAATAACTGCTTAAGGCATACTATTTTTTAAGTAGTAATATTACTAATAACAACTAGAAAAAAAGTACTTATCTACTATTAAAGTAATGCGCAGTTATCAATACCTTAAAAAATTGATGCCATAACTTGTGCAAACCTCGAATCAAGCCTAACAAAAAACCACCAGACTAAACTCTTCTGGTGGTTCTTGATACTACTGCTGCTGACCTTGCTGCCTGTACTACCTTCGTTACCATTACTGTAGTCAAGCAACAACGGTCATTAGCAAATCCATTGCTTAAGC
>NZ_JACVQD010000008.1 GCF_018881545.1 Polynucleobacter alcilacus | reverse complement strand
GTCTGCTACGCCAAAGGCACCCACATCACAACTGATCGCGGCCCTGTAGCCGTTGAAGATCTTCAAGTTGGTGACTTAGTTCTGACTGTCTCTGGTAAGTACGAGCCGATTAGCTGGTTAGGTCATCGTCGTGTGAACTGCTTACGTCATAACAACCCAACTGTTGCATGGCCTGTACGCATTGCTAAAGATGCGTTTGGCTCTGATTTGCCAGTACGCGATCTCTTGGTTAGTCCTGCTCATGCAATCTATGTTGATGGCCACTTTATCTCTGCAGCTAGTTTGATCAACGGCGTCACCATTACTCAAGAGCCATGGTCAAAAGTCACTTACTTCCACGTTGAACTGCCTACTCACAACGCCATTTATGCAGAAGGCTTAGCCGCTGAAACCTATCTAGTTGCCCAGAACCGCGACTTCTTCTTGGAAACTGATGGCGTAGTCGATCTAGATGCCCAGTTCTCTGAAGTAACTCCAGAAGATGTGTATGCCAACAAAGGTTATGCACCATTAGCTTCTACTGGAGTAGTACTTGAGTCAGTGCGTGCAAAATTACTCAATCGTATTACAGAGCTAGGTCACCAACTGCAAGATGATTGCCAGTTAGAGCTCATTATTGATGGTGCTCCATTAGAAGTATTGCGCACCCCAGTAGGCTTAGTCGCTTGGATCCCTGAAGGGGCTAAGACCATGACACTACGCTCAAATAGCTTTGTGCCTGGTTATGTCTATGCCTCTTCCTTTGATGATCGTCACCTTGGCGTATCTGTGACAAGCATGCGTTTGGGTAATAAAGCGATTGATCTGAAGTCAAGCGCGTTGCAAACCGGTTGGCATGATGCAGAGACCACTTTTGAAGCTGATGATAGTAATCAAGCAGCCTTTAGCTGGCGCTGGACTGATGGCCAAGCAACTATTGCCCTAGAGCAATCTGGATGCTTGTTTGAGATCACTACTCAAGCAGCTGCTAAGGTTTACTGGCAAGCCAAAGATGGTCAGTTTGTGCAAGTGAAAACACCAGGCATGCAAGAGTTGCGTTACGCTGCTTAAGCAATGGATTTGCTAATGACCGTTGTTGCTTGACTACAGTAATGGTAACGAAGGTAGTACAGGCAGCAAGGTCAGCAGCAGTAGTATCAAGAACCACCAGAAGAGTTTAGTCTGGTGGTTTTTT
>NZ_JACVQD010000007.1 GCF_018881545.1 Polynucleobacter alcilacus | reverse complement strand
GGGAGAGTGTGCTTAATGTTTTTAAATCAGCCAAGCTCAAGGTAGTACCACCCACCACGAGCTCTTTAATCCCATCGCTGGCAGACACGGTAAAGCTACCGGTAGCGGTTTCAGTATTGCTAGCAGCATTGCTGCCAGCAGGTAGGCCCGCTTCATAGACGGTGGAGTCTGGTGCATTAGCTAGAACATCATTAGCAACGGTCACGCTGGCGCTGTCATTAGCACCGGTAATGGTGATGGTGACGTGCTGGGTGCTGGTATCCCCATCG
>NZ_JACVQD010000006.1 GCF_018881545.1 Polynucleobacter alcilacus | reverse complement strand
AGGTAGGCCCGCTTCATAGACGGTGGAGTCTGGTGCATTAGCTAGAACATCATTAGCAACGGTCACGCTGGCGCTGTCATTAGCACCGGTAATGGTGATGGTGACGTGCTGGGTGCTGGTATCCCCATCGGCATCGGTAATGGTGTAGCTAAGCTCTTGGGTTTTTACATCCGTGCTCTGTAAACCTTGGACTGCAGTACTGGTGTTATTGAGTGTAAAGCTGTAGTTGCCATTGGCATCTAAAGTGAGTGTGCCGTATTTAGCCAATTCTGTTTTGGCAGCGGTATTGGCATCCCAGCTAAAGGCAGTAGTCGCTGTGGTATTCACACCATCGGCGCCATAACTATCGTTCGTGAGAACATTACCGCTCACGGTCAAGGTGCCATCTTCGGTCAGTGCTTTGGTGCCATCATTGACTGCGGTGGGCACATCATCGTTAATTTGGATCGTCAGCGTATCGCTAGCAGTGCTACCACCAGCGCCATTGACTGTAATGCTCACACCATCATTGATGCTGGTATTGGCAGTGAGCTGATTATGGGTCTGAGCCCCATTTAAGGTGTAGGTATAACTTACGGTTGCATTCTGATCGCTATCAGTACTGCTATAAGACGTAATCTTTAAGGTGCCCTCACCCGTATTAATCGCGCTTGAAGGGGAGAGTGTGCTTAATGTTTTTAAATCAGCCAAGCTCAAGGTAGTACCACCCACCACGAGCTCTTTAATCCCATCGCTGGCAGACACGGTAAAGCTACCGGTAGCGGTTTCAGTATTGCTAGCAGCATT
>NZ_JACVQD010000005.1 GCF_018881545.1 Polynucleobacter alcilacus | reverse complement strand
ATGATCTGGCTAGCGCACATCACACCAGCCTAGATAGCTTATTTAATGGCACTGACTTTAATGGCGCTTCACTTGCCAGCTTAGGCGCAGCAACTAGCACCTTACGTGATAACGGTATTGATGAAGTAGAGCTCAATGTAGGTAACAATGATGCTGCTCACACAGTTCACCTGTCTGATGACAATGCCCACGCCTTACTCGATGCTGGCCTCTCGTTTGTAGAAGGTAACCATGTCACGGTCGATGCCCATAGCACCCACCTTAATAACAGCTTAAAAGATTTAGAGAAATTACACGTTGATGCGGTC
>NZ_JACVQD010000004.1 GCF_018881545.1 Polynucleobacter alcilacus | reverse complement strand
TGACAATGCCCACGCCTTACTCGATGCTGGCCTCTCGTTTGTAGAAGGTAACCATGTCACGGTCGATGCCCATAGCACCCACCTTAATAACAGCTTAAAAGATTTAGAGAAATTACACGTTGATGCGGTCTCCTTAGCAGGTATTGCTACGAGTGAGCTAGGCGCTGGCTTTACTGTTGACTTAGGCTTTAATGGCGCTGGCGCCTTGCATGACGCCGTATTAGGTGGCTTGCCAAACTTTGTTGGTGGCCAAGAAGTGAACCTGGCTACTGATATCAACACCTTATTGGGTGACGGTAACTTCTTAGGTGCTGATGCGAACGCCTTTGCCCGTGCTGGTATTGATGAAATCCGCTTAGATGATCTGGCTAGCGCACATCACACCAGCCTAGATAGCTTATTTAATGGCACTGACTTTAATGGCGCTTCACTTGCCAGCTTAGGCGCAGCAACTAGCACCTTACGTGATAACGGTATTGATGAAGTAGA
>NZ_JACVQD010000003.1 GCF_018881545.1 Polynucleobacter alcilacus | reverse complement strand
TCTACTTCATCAATACCGTTATCACGTAAGGTGCTAGTTGCTGCGCCTAAGCTGGCAAGTGAAGCGCCATTAAAGTCAGTGCCATTAAATAAGCTATCTAGGCTGGTGTGATGTGCGCTAGCCAGATCATTTAACTCGATTTCTTCA
This sequence comes from Polynucleobacter alcilacus, assembly GCF_018881545.1. Classification (GTDB taxonomy): domain Bacteria; phylum Pseudomonadota; class Gammaproteobacteria; order Burkholderiales; family Burkholderiaceae; genus Polynucleobacter; species Polynucleobacter alcilacus. The sequence goes on along the minus strand of NZ_JACVQD010000003.1, from coordinate 8,619 downwards.
ACGCCTGCAGCACTGAGGGCTTGCACGTCGCCAAGGAATGTTTCTGGATTATTACCAAGCAAGGTTTGGATATCAGTTACCAAGCCAAGCTCACCATTGCTAAATTTCGGGAGGCCTGCTTCGACAGTCTCGTGGAGAGCTGTTGGTCCATTTGAACCCAAGTCAATGGTGAAGAGATCCTCGCCAGAGGCTTCGCTCTCAACACCACCAGCCAATGAAACTGCTTCGATGCCTAATTTTTGGAGATCGTTGAGGCTCGTTGTGAGATGTGTACCATGCGCTCCAGGCCCAACAGGCGAAGTTCCCTCAACCAGAAGTGAGTGCACTTCTGAGTTACTCAGATCAAGCGTAGGACCAAAATCTTTTAGGTTCGCCATGGCTTAGAGAGGGAGATGGAAACAATTTTTCACAACTCGAGAATAGAGAAAATCTCTATATAGGGAATGGCCTAAGCCTTCTGATTTACTTAGTCGCCAGCAACTGTATTTAAGGCACCAAGATTAGTAGTGCGTGCTACGGATAACTAGTAGATAGGCACTAAACTACAATAAGTTACATTTTTGTGTCAGGCAGTAACTAAAAAAAACGACTTTTATAGCTTTAAAATCAATTACTTAAGAAATAATACTGTTTTGACATTTATAAATCTCATAAATGCTTATCCGGCTTATTTCTATCAAAATTGACTAGCTACTAAACTCTCATTAGGGGAAATTTAGTAGTCCATCAAGGATGTAATTTGGTGGAAATCATTGTTCAAAATGAGAGCAAAAAGGGGTCTAAAAGAGGTCTTTTTTGATCAATTTATGAAGGTAAATTGCTGTCTTTTTAGAGGGCCAATGAAGTATTTTGAATGCTTAATTGGCACCTGAAAAAACAATTCTTAGGTGAGTTATCCGGCCGATACCAAAGATTGACTAATGATTTTTGCGGCAATTGAAGAGCGTCCGCCCTCTTTGACAACGCGCACTATCTTTGCATTGCAAAGTAACTTAAGTGTGCCTCCAGGAGTATTCAACTCAACTTCAAAGCTAATATTAGAACCTTCTGGGTGGTCCTCATCGATTTCAAATAAGATGCCAGTAGCACTAATATCTCGAGTGACACCGGCTTTTCCGTTTAGGGATACAGGCAGACACGAGCTTACGCGACTAGCGCGTTCGCGCTTAGCAGAAGGTTTAATGGATGGACTCTTAACCATGAGTGGATCTTACTGCCAATATTGACCACTTGAATGGTAGTGACATACTCTTTTTGAGATGCCAGAATCCCTTTTAATACCAAATTAATTACCCCTTAAGTACTAGAGGATCTATGCGGATAAATCAGTGAGGGTATTCAGTAGAAGTATTGCCCCCAATAAAAACAGTCTATTACGAGACTTCATGGAAAAATACATACCCTATTAAGCGGCTGTAACCCTTTAAGAACTTGGACACTAGGGAAAACCCAAACCCGCCATTAGTATGGACAAGGTCAGAATGAGGCCATCAATATCGCAAGATCAAGGGTAGATTAACTGCTATGATTTTTCGGGATTATTCATAAATATTGCGCCCAAGGTCCACAAACGATGATGAACAGAATAGATAACGTATTGCTGGCGCTGAAAAAAAGACTTCCTAGACTTGGCCTGGGCCTCATCATCGCCCTTCTCTTCGCTATTCAAGCAGGTGGCTGGATTTCCCTGCCCCTGATGGACCGTTTGGATGGGATTATCTATGACGTCCGCCTGCGCTTAACTGCTCCCGGGAGCGTTGATCCCCGCGTGGTGATTGTTGATATTGATGAAAACAGTTTGCGCGAGCGTGAAGCAGGTGGTGAAGGTCGTTGGCCTTGGCCACGGGATCGTTTGGCCCTCTTAGTCAATCGCTTAAATGATGACTACAACGTTTCTCTTGTGGGCTTTGATGTGATCTTTTCTGAGAGAGATGAATCATCGGGTATTCGTACGATGGATCAACTAGCCAATTCAGAATTAAAAAATGATGCTGGCTTTCAGTCGCAGTATGCACGCATCAAGCCTCTCCTAGATTTGGATAGTCAGTTTGCTAAGAGCTTTAAAGATCGCCTCATCATTTTGGGATACAGCTTTCTGAATTCGGGTGATCAACAAAAAAAAGGTACTCTGCCCCCAGAAGTATTTACCACTGCGCAAATTCCACTGTCAATCGTCGACCCCATGAAACGCCAGGGGTTTACGGGTAACTTAGCGCAACTCCAAAACAGTGCAACAGATGGCGGTCACATTAATCCGATTGTGGATCATGATGGGATCTTGCGTCGTATACCGATGCTTGTGGAATATGAAGGTAAGTATTACGAGTCACTCGGCTTAGCGAGTGCGAGAGCTTTACTGGGTAGTTTACCTCTCAAAGCATTGGATGGAGATGGCCAAGAAATCGCTCCTAATACAAACTATTTTGGCGCAGTCGAAGCACTCGATGTAGGAGGTGCAATCCTTCCTGTTGACAGTCAATTAGCAAGTTACATTCCGTATCGCGGTCCTTTTAAAAGTTTTGAATATATCTCCGCAAGTGATGTACTCAATAAGAAAGTTCCCAAAGAAAAACTTGAGGGGAAGATTATCCTGATTGGCACCACAGCGCCAGGCTTATTAGACTTACGGGCAACACCTGTAGGCAATGCCTATCCTGGTGTTGAGATTCATGCCAATATGATTACCGGTATTTTGGATGGCACGATTAAGCATGCGCCACTGTGGGCCAGCGCAGCTAATTTAGCCCTTATTGTGGTCTTGGGTTTAGTCATGGCACTAGTGCTCCCGTTCTTGAGCCCGCTATTAGGCACAGTTTTTTCTCTTATCACGATTGCATTGGTATTGAGTCTCAACCTCTACTCTTATCAACAAGGGATTGTGTTGCCACTCGCTTCATTGCTAGCTACTCTACTCAGTGTGTATCTCTTTAATATTGCCTATGGATATTTTGTTGAATCAAAAAACAAACGCTTAATCACCGGTCTATTTGGTCAGTATGTTCCCCCTGAACTGGTTGATGAGATGGCCCAAAATCCAGCCAACTTCAACATGGAAGGCGAAAGTCGTGAGCTCACAATTTTATTTAGTGATGTGCGTGGCTTTACAACGATTTCAGAAAGTTTAGATGCCAAAACCCTCTCTGAATTTATCAATGCTTTCTTAACCCCATTCACCCAAGTGATTTACGACCATCGTGGCACGATTGATAAATACATGGGCGATTGCATCATGGCCTTTTGGGGTGCTCCAATCAAAGATGAAAATCATGCACGCCATGGCCTGCAATCGGCCTTTGAAATGCTCAAAGCAATGGAATTACTCAATGCCCAATTTATACAAAAGGGTTGGCCTCCGATTAAAGTGGGTATTGGCTTAAATAGTGGTCGCGTGAGCGTTGGTAACATGGGATCAGAAATCCGCTTGGCTTATACCGTCATGGGTGATGCTGTAAATCTTGCATCACGCTTAGAAGGCATTACGAAAGAGTATGGTGCTGCCATCATCATTGGCCACGATACCCGTTTGCAATTACCCGATCTGATTGCGCGTGAAGTCGATAAGGTGCGCGTGAAGGGGAAAGATATCCCCGTGCAAATTTATGAACCATTAGGTTTTGATGGCACTGTTTCTGAGGAGCAATTAGCCGCCCTCGCCTTGTTTGAGAACGCCCTGAATGCCTACCGCATGCAAGATTGGGCTACTGCTCAATCCCAATTTGAGCACCTCATGCAGCACTACCCTGCAACGGGTGAAGTACTCTATCCTCTTTACCTAGAAAGAATTGCCCATTTACGGGATAACCCCCCTGGCGCTCAATGGGATGGTAGCTTTACCTTTACTAAGAAATAAAATAAAGAATCAGTTATAGAGTCAGATGAGGGCCTGAGTACTAAACCCCGCAATTAGCAAAGCTTACCTAATCTAGATAAAATACGGCATGACCTGTCATTTAAGAGTCTTAGGCTGTAGCGGCGGTATTGGCGCAGACCTTCGAACTACCTCTCTCCTGCTCGATGATCACATCTTGATTGATGCGGGTACCGGTGTCGGCGACCTCACCTTAGATGAACTCCGAAACATTGACTACGTCTTTCTGACACATAGTCATTTAGATCATATTTGTAGCTTACCCTTCATAGCCGATGCTGTTGGGGGATCGCGAGACAAGCCCTTAAAAGTCTATGGCATCTATGAAACCATTCATGCCTTACAAGAGCATATCTTTAACAATGTGATTTGGCCGGATTTTACAAAAATACCTGATGCTAAGCATCCCTTCATTACTCTTCATTTACTTGAAATCCATGAGCCGATAAAGTTAGGTGCAATCACCATCACCGCCTTACCGGTAGATCACAGCATTGCTGCTAATGCGTATGCTATTTGCTCAGATACAGGCACGCTAGTGTTTAGTGGCGATACGGGTGTGAGTGAGGATTTTTGGCAAGCAGTCAATCAACAAAAACAACTCAAGCATCTGATCATTGAAACTTCTTTCTTAGACCAAGAAGAAGTATTGGCGGTGATCTCTGGCCATTTAAGCCCCTCCTTGCTCGCGAGTGAGTTGAGAAAGTTAGACCCAAATACCTGCCATCCCGACGCAAAGATCTGGGTATGCCATCTCAAGCCTGATGGTGGTGATGCCATCATGCAAGAGATTGATACTCATGCTAACAACTTGTCAATCAAGCCCCAAAAACTCCTACGTGGCCTTACCCTCAGCTTCTAATAGCAGCTGTCATTAGCCGTGCCAGGCAATCTTATCCACATTATGGATGTCATGTGAACTGCCATCGGCATTGGTAATTGTCACAGCATTCTCGGTATGGTCAGTAGTAAACGTAATCTCATGTTTAGCAGCATCTACTGTCGCAGTACCAGACTTCACAATCACCGTCCAATCACCGCTGTCATTACTAAAGCCATTATTGAGATGGGCTCCCGCTTCTGCAGAAATAGATGAAGGGCCACCGTGATCGCTGGTAATGTCGACTACTTCTGTCCAAGCGGCACCACCTGACTGATGGGACGTAGAGTCTACACCTACAAAGTGGCTCATCGCATTCATATTATTTGCTTGGTCGTTGGTGGTGGCAACAGTAAACAACTCCCCACCCAAGGCGAATGTGAGGGAGTTGGTTTCTTGAGTATTTGTAGTGTTTAAAGAGATTGTTGTTTGATAGCTATCAGCTTGACTGATGATCGCTGCAAAATCTAATGCATCATGTCGAGATTCCACCAATCCACCTGAAGCAAAACTCACGTCTTGCATCAAATGCTGCTGGCCATCGGTCGAGGTGTAACTTGCATTACCAGAGATTAGAACCTCACCCTCTGCCGCAAGCTGAATTTTGCCATCAGATGTTAATGACAGACTCTGAATTGAGCGTTGAGCCAGAGTTAAGAACTCCCCTGTTTCAACCACGCCATCACTATTCGCATCTTGCCAAACACCAAATTGGGAATACTGAGCATCGCGTGCATCTAAAACATTATCACGATTCAAGTCAAAGGTCTTCGCAAGACCTTGCAAGTCTGTCTCGCCAACCTGTGTTGAAAACACGATATTGAAAGCGCCGCTTTCAGTCATGAAAGTTAAGAGACCATCATTGGGTGCAACCCATGCAGTAGAAACCGCTTGACCATTATGCGCATAGTCATAGCTCACTCCAGCCGACTGACCAACATAGTTAATACCGTGACCATCTAAATCGATCGCAATCGGTTTAGAAACCGTACCGCTAGCAGCAGAAGATAAGTTACCGGCAGCGTCAGCTACATAAAGCTTGTAACTTCCGGATTGAAGATCTGCTTTTGAAAATGTTGTGTTTGTGTTGGCTGCAATGCTGATTGAATCCCATTGAGAATGCGATTTGCTGGTGATATCTGCTATAGAAGTAACACTCACCGAGCTTTTCACAAGGTAAGCTGTTCCAGCTTCTGAACTACTCACTACAACACTGCCATTGGAGCTGGATGAGCCGCTGATGATTTTTGGGGTAGGTGAATTCGTATCAACCACTACCGTTAATACATTGGAGTACACACTATCACTGCCGCTTTGATACACTACTGCGCGATAGAGATAGGTGCCATCATTGTGATTGGAATTGGAAGTGGCATTTGAAAGACTTGACCAGCTTGTGCCACTGTTAGTGGAGTATTCATAAGAAACTGAAGAACCAACAGTATTGCCAGCAAGCTCTATACCAAAGTTTTTATCCGATGAAATCCCATCACTACTACTCATGCCTGTATCTTCAAAGGATTTAAGGGATAAGGTGCCAGGGTTAATCACTGGGGCAACGTTATAAGTCTTACTTGTAGTAGCAGAACCTTGATTGCCAGCTGCATCAAATGTGCTGATGCTAGCCTCAATCGTCTTATTGGGGTCTGCCACCAAATCAGCGCCAGCTACGGTGAAGCTAAATACCCCGCTATTACCTACTGTTGTAGTTGGACTTTTGCCATTCACAAAGAGAGTCACGAGATCGCCAACGTTGAAGTTACCAGCAACTGTTCCTGAAACCACAACACTGCCCTTAGCTTCGGTAGAGCTAATCGAGTTATCTGCAGTGATGCTACTAATGACAATGGTAGGAACTGGTGCCTTGGTGTCGATGCCATAATTAAAGCTGCTCGCTGTTCCGCCTGCATTACCGGCAATATCTGTGTAGGTATTAGCAAGTGAGATGACATTACTTGTATCCTCAATATTGCTAGTGGGAGTAAATATCCCGGTCCAAGTAATGCCGCCATTCACAGAACTCATCGTTCCTAGCGTGCCATTAGGAGTAGATAAATCAGTCTTATCAAACCCAATTACTGCTTCGCTAAAGGTTACCGTTACAGTTGACGTCTCACCAATCTTGAGCTCCTGATCACTCATTTGAATCGTTGCGGTAGGTCCGCTTGTATCAATTGTAATTTGTTGGCTATCAGTTATTTTGATATTGCCAGCCAAATCCACAATTCGAGTTAAATAAGTGAAATTGGAGTTATGAGTATCGTTATCACTATAAGTCCAATGGGTGTTATCTGCTTTGCTAACATCCTTCCACGCAACACCATCAGCACTAATTTGGATTTTTTCATCAGCGCCTAACGTGGTATTGGTACCACTCACTATTAGCTTGGTATCGTTAGTGACAAAATCGCCTGGTATGCCATTATCCTGATTGATTCCTGCAATATGGACGCTAGCATTAGAGGCAACTGTATCAATTGTTATTCGCTGAGTATCTGTTGACTCAATATTGTTCGAAAAATCTACTACTCGAGTCGTATAGGTGAAGCTACTATTGTGACTAGTGCCAGTATCGTTATAGGTCCAATGGGTAGCATCGGTAACAGATACGTCACTCCAGTTTTTTCCATCAGAGCTGATTTGAATTTTCTCGCCATCTCCAAGGACGCTATTAGTACCACTCACAATCAGCGAAGTATCACTTGTAACAAAATCACCATCAGTGCCGGTATCTTGATTGATCGCAGTAATGTCTACTGAAGCCTTTGATGCTTCAGTATCGTACGGAATGGAAAATAATTGACTAATATCGATGGAATCACTATCCCTAGCAACATCGCCATCTCGATCAGTAATCGAAGCCGATGCCGATAAAATAATGGAATTTAAGCTAAAGTGATAAGCACTGCTTGATCCGTGATCATCGTCGCTCTCTGGGTACTTTTCAGAATTTTGCTGAAGTACATCAATGGGTTTGTCCGTAATTACAGTTACAACTCCAGTGCTATTCACAGAAACTGTGAAAATAGTCACCTCCTTACCGTCTACCTTAGTAATTCCTGAGAGCTGACTACTATCACTATTTGCTTGCAAAGTGATCGCATGGCCGTTGTAGGTCATATCAGTTTTGGTAGAAGCATTCGATAGCGTATAGACTAAGGGAGTGACTGAGCCCGCTCCATCGGCATTATATTGACGTGCTACAGTAAAATGAGATTGGAATGATTGTGCGGAACTACTTACAATGGTGCTCTCTCCCCCATCATCTCCTTTACTACTGCTTCCATCATTGTGACTAGAATCCTCGGACTCAGAGCAGCCATGTCCAGAAACAATCAGGGTAATTGGACTATGAGATACATCAATTGTTGGCACATCATCGTTAATTTGGATCGTCAGCGTATCGCTAGCAGTGCTACCACCAGTGCCATTGACTGTAATGCTCACACCATCATTGATGCTGGTATTGGCAGTGAGCTGATTATGGGTCTGAGCCCCATTTAAGGTGTAGGTATAACTTACGGTTGCATTCTGATCGCTATCAGTACTGCTATAAGACGTAATCTTTAAGGTGCCCTCACCCGTATTAATCGCGCTTGAAGGGGAGAGTGTGCTTAATGTTTTTAAATCAGCCAAGCTCAAGGTAGTACCACCCACCACGAGCTCTTTAATCCCATCGCTGGCAGACACGGTAAAGCTACCGGTAGCGGTTTCAGTATTGCTAGCAGCATTACTACCGGTAGGTAGGCCCGCTTCATAGACGGTGGAGTCTGGTGCATTAGCTAGAACATCATTAGCAACGGTCACGCTGGCGCTGTCATTAGCACCGGTAATGGTGATGGTGACGTGCTGGGTGCTGGTATCCCCATCG
>NZ_JACVQD010000002.1 GCF_018881545.1 Polynucleobacter alcilacus | reverse complement strand
GACGATGACCTAACCAGCTAATCGGCTCGTACTTACCAGAGACAGTCAGAACTAAGTCACCAACTTGAAGATCTTCAACGGCTACAGGGCCGCGATCAGTTGTGATGTGGGTGCCTTTGGCGTAGCAGACGTGCTCTTTCTCGTCACGCTCGTACTCTCGCCCTTCTCTCTCCGACTCTTTCTTGTTACCGTTTTTAACTTCATACTTAACGTCAGATTTGTAGTATTCAGAAGATCTCGAATCATCTGAAGAAGAATAAGCACGCTCGGAACTCCTGGAGTTATCGTTGCCTTTAATTTTTTCATCAGCCATAATTTAGCCCACCTTTTAAATATTGCACACTATCAAATATACCTTGGATATACTTGCACAAGATGCAATAATCCAACAATCATTACTTGATTTTAGAAGAATAATTGCAGCAAAGTCGACTTGTTACTACCCTTTTGAGTAATCACTTAATACCTAAATACATGGTACTTAAGTACTACTTTTGGAAGCCTGTTTTGCTATAAGATACTCATTGGAATCAATGAAGTGAAAAACGGTAACTTTAATCTAACCCCTTTGAAAAAAATCAAATGACTGAAGAAATTCAACAAGCGCCCCTAGCGCCGGAACCTACTACAACCGAAACAACACCTGTAGCCGCTTCTCCCGATGCTGCCGCAACTGCGTCAGCAAATGAAGGGGTGTTTCAAATTCTCAAGATCTATCTGAAGGACTCTGTTTTTGAGATTCCCAATGCACCCCAAATTTTTAAGAGTACTCAGCAACCCGAATTAAAGATTTCCATTACCAATACCTCAAAAGGGATTGAGGAAAACATATCTGAAGTAGTGCTAAAGGGATCCATCACTGCACGCATCGACAATCAGGTATTGTTTTTCATTGAAGTTGAGCAGGCAGGTATTTTTGAGATCCGCAATATTCCAGCGGAAGTTGAAAAAAGAATGCTTGAAGTAGATTGTCCTGCGATGTTGTTGCCATCACTACGCTTCAATATTGCAGACACCCTCGTAAGAGCAGGCTTTCCTCCAGTCAATCTTTCAGAGATTAACTTTGGGAAGCTTTACGAAGACTCTTTACCGAAAAATTAAAACCAGTTAAGGTCATTAATTCGGCTGAATACTTGATGCTAAAAATAAAGGGTTCAATACATTTTTTGGCATGCAATATCTCAAGCGCATATTTTCCAAGTCGCTAACTAAACCGCTTGCACCAATCACCACAGCATGCCCCGCTGCGGTATCCCAAATGCATGTTGGCCCAAAACGAGGATAGATATCTATTAATCCTTCGGCTAGTAAACAGAATTTGAGCGAACTGCCAACTTCAATCGCTTCATAACTTGTAAATTGCGTTAACCAGTTTCCTAATTCTGGTGAAGGGTGCGATCTGCTAGAAGCAATCCGAATGGGTCTTTGTGATTTTTTTTTATTAAAAGGACTAACTTCAATATTGACCCATATGCCCGCCTCTCGCTTCATGGCATTTTTAATCGGGTATGCAGAATTATTTTTTGATGTGTCGTTGTTTTCAAAAGCATGATTCTCATTGCTATACCCAACATAAAGCTTATCAAGAGCGGGCGCCAAAACCACACCTAGCACTGGATCACCATTAAAAATGAGTGCAACGTTGACAGTAAATTCACCATTGCGTTTAATGAATTCTTTAGTACCGTCTAAGGGATCGACTGCCCAATAGTATGTTGGTTCTTCGCCTTCAGCAAATACATCGCCACCCTCCTCACTTAATACTGGAATACTTGGCCATAATTTTTTTAAGCCATCAACCAAAATAGCATTGGCTTGTAAATCAGCTTGAGTCAATGGGCTTTGATCATCCTTGATTTCAACACCATGATCTGCTTGCTGATAAATATGCATGATTGTCTCTCCTGCCAAGTCCACCAAAGGAACAAGGCTGTCAATCATCTGCTGAGGGTGCAATTGCAAAGGAGTTGGGCTTGAAGTGTTCATGCCCTTAAGCATAAGCTAATTCGAAAGAGAGAGCTCGTAGCAATTGATAGGGAAAAACCTTCAATATCTGCAAATGATTCGTTTATAAAAGAAGTTTTAGTGCCACCAAACTAAGCACGATTGCAATAGCAATACGTAATGGAGCTTGCGGTAACTTGCTCGATAGTGTGGCGCCAATCAATACGCCTGGAATAGAACCAATTAAAAGCCATCCAAGCATACTAAAATCAATATTGCCAATAAATAAATGCCCAAGTCCAGCAAACATGGCCAAGGGTATTGCATGAACAATATCGGTTGCTACCAATCTCGCTGGTGTAAGTCTTAAGGGGTATAAATAAGTGAGCATCACTACTCCAACTGCTCCTGCTCCAATGGAAGTAAGGGTAACCAAGCCACCTAAAACAGCACCTGCAATGACGGTAAGAGTAGGTTGCCATTTTTTAAAGCGCTCTGCATCACTAATACGCAAATGTTTGCCCAAACCATGAAGTTGCTTTTGAAAGAGCATGCTCAGGGCAGTAATCAATATTGCAATGGCTACGGCTGTTTTTAAAAAGCTGATGTCTAAAGCAACGAAGCCATTTCGCATAAGTAAGATCATGATGATGGATGCAGGCAAGCTGCCTGACCATAAATAGCGCAATACTTGCCAATCAATCAGGCCTTTGGTGTGATGCATTTTGCCGGCCGCCATCTTGGTAATAGCTGCAAACCAGAGATCAGTGCCGATTGCTGTAACCGGGGCAACTCCGAAGATTAAAAGCAGCAAAGGAGTCATTAGCGCTCCGCCGCCTACCCCAGTTAAACCGACTAATACCCCAACCAAGAATCCAGCCAATATCAGCATCAAAAGCCCCCTTAAAACCATCGTTTAGATGTCATTAGTTGCATGATTAAAGAAATTTAACTTATTGTCAATAAAATACTTTACATATTAAACAATATTAATGTTTAATATGTAAATGACAAGCCCAAACAAAACTAAAACATCGGCAGACACAGACGCTACCAGTGTTGACATCAGGATGACTGCCGTTCAGTTACGCCAATCAGGCTCAACTATTGCCCAAGTAAAAGCCGCTACGGGACTGAGCGCCCCAACCATCATTGCTCTGAGTAAGGCGTATAAATTAGGGGGCTCGGCTGCTATTCAATCCCGAAAAATAGGCCGCCCCTCTAAAAAAGATGGTGAATTAAACATGCAGACCCAAAGTCAATGGGGGGCGATCTGGGAACAATTATTTGAGGCTCAAATTGAGGGACTTTGGACATTTGAGCTACTAGCCCAATGGATTAATCAACTAAATACGTCAGAAAATTCAAGGGAAAATCCTTCAGGCGGTTCCAAGCCAATCAATAACCGCACTGCCATTCGCCTATTTAAAGAATGGGGGTGGTTACCCACCAGCCCCACTACTATCAGTGAGGACTTTTTAGAGGAAGCGACACGTCAAAAATTACCCATCTTTAGTGGTGGCGAATACGCACTTCCGCAGCTCAATAAACATCGTCCTAAGTATTGTTTGCTTTATGCACAAGATCGGCGCGGCAAATTATTCTGGGGCTTTTATACACATCCATTAGTCGATGCTGATTATGTCGATTTTTGCAAAAAGATGATGTCGACATCACCAAATGGATTTGCCCTGCAATTGCAATTTGCGGGACTGCAATACACCCCCGCCCTTGCTGCATGGTTAGCAAAGAATACCAAAATGGTTTTTCTTAAAAGCACTACACAAAGCCAGACCAATACTGCCGCTAAGCCTGAAACTCAAAAAGTTTCAACGCCTGCTAAAGTAAAGCAATATATTTCCCAGCCTTCTCCAACACTCCCTCATCAGCGAGAAACCGCCATGTCAGTTGATTCAAAAACCTTAACTCATTTACAACGCCTTGAAGCTGAGAGTATTCACATCATGCGCGAAGTCGTTGCTGAAGCAGATAAACCGGTGATGCTGTACTCCATTGGCAAAGATAGCGCAGTGATGTTGCACTTAGCACTGAAAGCGTTTTATCCGGCACCGCCGCCCTTTCCATTACTCCACGTGGATACTGGTTGGAAATTTAAAGATATGTACGCCTTTCGTGATCGCATGAAAAATGAGCATGGCTTTGAACTACTCACCCATATGAATCCCGATGGCTTAGCCCAGGGCATTAATCCCTTTACCCATGGCTCACAAATTCATACGGATGTGATGAAGACTCAAGGTTTAAAACAAGCGTTAGATCAATATGGGTTTGATGTGGCTTTCGGTGGCGCAAGACGTGATGAAGAAAAGTCTCGCGCCAAAGAACGTATTTTTTCGTTTCGCAATAGTCAACATCGCTGGGATCCTAAGCAGCAACGCCCTGAATTATGGAACTTGTATAACACTAAAAAACATAAGGGTGAGAGTATTCGGGTCTTTCCGATTTCGAACTGGACCGAACTCGATATTTGGCAATACATTTATCTAGAAAACATCCCTATCGTCCCTCTCTACTATGCTAAGGAACGCCCTGTAGTCGAGCGCGATGGTACGCTGATCATGGTTGATGATGAACGTATGCCATTAGCTCCTGGTGAAGTACCGATGATCAAAAAGGTGCGCTTTAGAACCTTAGGTTGCTACCCCTTGACTGGCGCCGTGGAATCTCAAGCATCGACCCTGTCTGAAATTATTCAAGAAATGTTACTTACTAAAACTTCTGAGCGTCAAGGCCGCGTAATTGATCATGATGGCGCCGCTTCAATGGAAAAGAAAAAACAAGAGGGCTACTTCTAATGGCAAACCAAAGTCAATTCGCTGATTCGATTAATGAAGATATCGAAGCGTATCTCAAAAATCATCAACATAAAACCTTATTGCGTTTTATCACTTGTGGCAGTGTTGATGACGGCAAGAGCACCCTCATTGGCCGCCTTCTATATGAATCCAAAATGCTGTTTGAGGATCAACTAGAAGCGCTTGAAGCAGATTCTAAAAAGATGGGTACTCAAGGACAAAATCTCGATTTCGCCCTGTTAGTGGATGGCTTAGCGGCTGAGCGCGAGCAAGGTATCACCATTGACGTGGCCTATCGTTTTTTCTCAACGGATAAGCGCAAGTTTATTGTGGCCGATACCCCAGGGCACGAACAATACACCCGCAATATGGTTACAGGCGCTTCAACTGCAGATCTAGCCATCGTTCTAGTCGATGCTAGACAAGGCATCTTGACTCAGACTAAACGGCATACTTATCTTGTATCGCTCATGGGTATTAAACACATCGTGTTGGCTGTTAATAAAATGGATTTAGTTAATTACGATAAATCTACCTATGAAGCGATCGTCAATAGCTATCAAGAATTTGTAAAAGAATTAAAGAAAGATCATCAAGCGCAAGGTGAGCAACTAAAAATCACGCCTATCCCCATGTCTGCACTAGCAGGCGATAACATCACCACTCACAGCAATCAGATGAGCTGGTACCACGGTCCAACCCTGATGGGATATCTAGAGACGGTACCACTAGAACAAGACCAAGCCCTTAAGAGAGCTTTTAGGATGCCTGTGCAATGGGTAAATCGCCCTAACCATGAATTTAGGGGCTTTGCAGGCACCATTGTTTCTGGAGAAATCGCCCCAGGCGATGCCATTCGTATACAGCCCTCAGGCAAAGAAACTACTATTAAATCGATTGTGACTAAGGATGGCTTACTAAAAAGAGCGACTGCAGGACAAGCCGTTACCCTGACCTTAAGTGAGGAAGTCGATATTTCGCGGGGTGATGTACTGAGCAAACCGCAGTTTCCAGCAACAGTTGCTGATCAATTCGATGCCCAAATTGTCTGGATGAGTGAAGAGTCTCTGTTCCCAGGCAGAAGCTATTTACTTAAACTAGCAACTCAGACTGTTAATGCAACGATTAGCAAAATTAAGCATCAAGTTAATATCAATACCTTAGAAAAGCTTGCAGCAGATAAATTAGATCTGAATGCGGTTGCTGAATGCAATATCGCCACCGATAAGCCGCTAGTGTTTGATGCTTATCAAGATAACCCAGCAATGGGTAGCTTTATTCTGATTGATCGCATTACTAACAATACAGTAGGCGCCGGCATGATGCGCTTTGCCTTAAGAAGATCAAGCAACATCCAAAACCAGTTCTTTGAAATCAATAAAGAAGCTAGAGCAGCTTTAAATCAACAAAAACCCATGTGTTTATGGTTTACAGGCCTCTCTGGATCAGGCAAGTCAACCATTGCAAACGCTCTAGAAAAAGAGCTCTTTAAGATGGGTAAGCGGACTTACATTCTGGATGGCGATAACGTGCGTCATGGCCTCAACCATGACTTAGGCTTTACTGAGGCAGATCGCATTGAGAACATTCGCCGAGTAGCTGAAGTAGCCAAACTGATGGTAGATGCTGGTCTGATAGTACTAGTGACCTTTATCTCCCCCTTCCAAAAAGACCGAGAAATGGCGAGAAGCAAATTCCAAGAAGGGGAATTTGTGGAAATCTTTGTAGATACCCCCCTAGAGGAGTGTGAAAAACGGGATCCTAAAGGGCTTTACAAGAAAGCAAGGCAGGGATTGATTAAGAACTTTACTGGGATTGATTCGAAGTATGAGAGACCCGAGCGACCCGAATTACAACTTAAAGGAATAGAAATCCCTTTAATGCTGGAAAAAATATTCAAATTAGTGATGCATCCACCGTACTAATCTAGATTACATACCAAATCATTAATCATACTTAGAACGATCTATCTTGATTTATTATTGGAAAACAATAAGAAATGTGGATTAATAAAAAAAATATTAGGGTGCTTATAACTGCTACTATTAGGATTGGATTCAGCTAAAACTGCACTACTACCCCATTAAAGAATTTAAACTTGAAAGAGGAGTTTATAATGAAAGTTATTACTATTGGCTCATGTATGTCACAATTAACCGCAAGTCAATTGGTGGCTAAGTATGGTTTTGAACACACTCACTGTGTGTACCATAATAGGTCTGATTGTCTGGTAGATTATTTCATTGAAAAGAAGCGCACCCAAATACCACTGAATTTAATTTCTAAGCTTTTAATTGCAAAGGAAGACTCAGCATCGCATGCTGATTTGGTTCTTAGGAATCAATATGAAGAAAATCTTGGATTTAATGCTATAAAAAATGAGAATAATAGTACATTCATTGAGGATGTTAAAAATAATCAATATGACGTTATCTTAATCGATAATCTTTTGGATGTATCTGCCGTACTTATGTATCCAAAAGAAATGCCAGAATTTTTAGATTCAGGATTATGCGTTCACTTGGGGTGGTATAAAAATGAGAATGAGCTGCTTGAGAAATTCAGGCTTGGCAAATATTTAACTCCTGAAGAATCTATTTCAAACCAGATAAGGTTAATAAATTTTTTAAAGCAGTACCAACCAACGGCAAAAATTATATTTATCCCTTATCATTATTGTTCTAGCAAAGGTGATCCCGCCCGACAAAATAGAATTATTGGGTTTTATGAGGGATTTAAAGATTGGGCTAAAGCAAATAAAATTTATGTTATTCCTCCATTAAATGTAGCTGATTCTAATATGCAAAGCCCTGAAGACTGGACGCACTTTAAAAGTCATATATATGAAGCTCTGGCTAGTCTTTGCTACCTTAATATATGTTGCGACCTTCCAAGCATCTCAGTGCGTCCGGCATTATTAAAAACAAAAGGGGAAATTTCCCCCGACGAAATCTCAAGCATAAGCAACCCATACCAATCACTGCCAGACTCATCATTCTGGAAAAAATCAGTTGGGCTAAAATCCCCGGAGTTAGTTCAGCCGATTATCCACCCAAAGTTTCGTATTGGTGAAAAAGATCGAATTGCTTCTGCAGGAAGCTGCTTTGCCCAATACATAGGGAATGTATTGCGAAGAGAAAATTATAAATTTCTTTTGTCAGAATTAGGCCCAGAAACCACTGAAGCGAATAATGAGGGTTATGGGGTATTCCCCGCTCGCTTTGGAAATGTTTACACGGTAAGGCAGCTCAGACAGCTATTAGATAGAGCCTTGGGTTTATTTAAGCCAGAACTAGCACCTTGGCTTAGGCCTGATGGAAGATATGTTGATCCATTCAGGCCAAATGTTCAAGAATCGGGTTTTTTAAGTGAAACAGGTGTTGCGCTAGATTACTTGAGCCATCTTAAAGCTGTTCGTAATATGTTCACTGATTCTGATATTTTTATATTCACCCTTGGCTTAACTGAGGGCTGGGTTTCTATAAAGAACAGCTCTGTTGTACCCTTGGCGCCTGGAGTTGTAGGAGGGGGTAAAAATTTAGCAGAATTTAGATTTCATAACTTTACTTATGATGAGTGTTTTGATGATTTGATTTATTTTGCTGATACCCTTAGGGCCATCAATGAAAATGTCAAGATAATCCTAACAGTTAGCCCAGTGCCTTTGGTTGCGACCTATGAAGATGAGCATGTGCTTTTAGCAACTACATACAGCAAATCCGTTTTGAGGGCTGCCGCTGGAAATGTTGCCAAAATTAGGGATTTTGTAGACTATTTTCCTGCCTATGAGCTAATTACAGGTAACTTCAATAAGGCGCAATACTATAAAGAAAATTTACGAGAGGTCACAGAGGCAGGTGTTGAATATGTAATGTCTCACTTTACTAGCAACTATTTAAGTGGATACGATCAAACCATAAAAGAAGCAGATCTTAATCAGTCAAAAAATCTTGATTCCGAAGAAATTAAAAAATATAAAGATAGCGTTGAGAATGTATTCTGTGATGAGGAGTTGCTTGAAAAAATTTATAAACCATAATATTAATTTCAATAATTAATTTTGATCTTTTAGAATTCGTGTTAATAGAAATTTGGCACGCTAAAAAAATAATTTTGGATTTCAGGATTAAATCTAGACGAGAATTTAAAGTCAATCACTTCAAATGTATCTGCCATCATCTATTTTGTCTATTAGAGGATATTTTTCTGATAAATTTCCAATCGTCCAATGTTTGGATTCTACTTCTACATCACTTAAGCGATAGCCATCAAATGCGTTTGTCATAATTCCAAAGTAAAAATTAGCAATGTGACCAAAATATACGGTAGTTATAGAATGTTTTTTATATACATAAGCCGAAAGTGGAATTCCGTAGCAACCACATGATGAAATAAAAAAATCTGTTTCATTAGCGATAATATGATTGTCGACACTGGTTTTCATTTTTTCAAGAGTTTCTATCCAAGACGAAGATTCTATATTTGGATAGGTAGTTACAGGGGCTTCTATGCAGCTTAAATTAAATTTTATATTCAAGCCATAGTCGTTATATAGTTGAAATAATTTTCCGGATCGGTAAGACTCATTTATCTGGGCCGCAAATGGAGTGATAAATAAAATATTCTTACCATTAATGCTTTTTAAAAATTCAACCGGATTCCATTGAACAACGTTATCATAATTAATATCTACAAGTTGATGTAAGAGCTGTAATTCTGGTAAATATGTATTAATTACATAACCACTATTCAATGCATCAACATAGGATTGCATAAACTCTTTGAAAACCAAAAGAGGAGATTCATTTTTTGTGACATACCACCCTGCGTTGGTCCACAAAAAAAGTAACGAATCTAGAAAATTATTCCTTGGCCACCATGTCTGGTTTGCTTTTATTGGGACAATATTAGTATTATTTTCTATTAAGTAAGGAATGGTAGTATTTAAAATAGACTCGCTATGTAAAGGATTATTGATAAATGCAGCTATGCTGTATAGTTCGACGTTGCCAGCTCGTATATACATTTTATTTTTTTCAAAGCTAATATTTTTAAACTGTATATTTTTTATATTTTCAAAATATCTTAATATTCGAGCATGTAGATTTAAAAATAAATATCGGTGTGGTTGCAAATGTGGATCATTCGATGAGTAAGAACTAATAGAATAATCGTTCCAAAACGGAACTGTATCAAATCTCAATCTGAAAAAGTTTAATAGGCATCTAACTGTAAAATCATTAAATGAAATTAAATCTAAAATATTTAAACTAGAAAGGTTGATAAAGGCTATATTGTCCTTAATAAAGATGGCCTCGGACGAATCTGACACTATAAGTGTCCAGCAATTAAATTTAGATTCCGGCTTGCTTAAAAATATTTTAATTTCATTTAAAAATATTATTATACTTATTAGTAGATTAGGATCAATATCATATTTACTTAATTCATTTAAAGTATTTCTTCTTTCCAATACTTTTATATTTGAGCTAGCTACTAATATTTCAAAAAAAAGTCTTGCTTGCCACTCTGTTTCAATACGAACAACCCCCTCTAAGAAGTAGTTTGACATTAAATAGGCGCTCTCTAAATAAGTCTTCGAATCATTTTCATTCAATGCAAGATAAAAAGACCAATTATTAGAAAAGGTAGGGTTAATTTCAAAGATTTTATTTGAAACTAGTTTGGCATTAGGGAGATCATTAACAGATTTATAAAGATATACTAGTTTTAAATTTAACCACTCGTTTTCAGGAAAATCGAGAATCCCTTTTTGTAAAGTTTTAATTGCAAGAAATTTATCTTTTTTTTCTTGGGCTTCAACTTCATCCAATATTTTTTGTGGATTATTTATTTGGCTCATAAAATTTCCTAAAAAAACTTTTAACTATTAAAAAATGTCTTATATATAGGGTTATATAAAAACTATATTGATATTATCGCAATCTTTTTCAACAAAATTGATAGGTCTCGCATATCTTTAGACTCTGCCAAAACATTAGAGGGGATAACGGATTTAGTGCAAATAATTTTTAACTTACACATCCCAGCATCTGAAGTTATTTCAAATTGAATTAACTTACATTCTATAGACTCGCTAATAATAAATTTAACTGGTTGATCATTTACTAAAATAGATAAGGATTGATCCTTAATAAGCTCATTGTCTGCATATAGAAACTCGAAACGATATGTACCAGATTTTTTTATGGCAATTTGAAAATCCTGTTTTTTTGAAGCCCATCTTTGATATACAGGGGGATTGGATGTGCCAACTCTTTCCGGTGGATGCCAACCGGAGCATGAAAAACTATCCCCCAAATCTAATACTGCATCGCCACTAATTGACGGAATTAAATCTAATTCATTGGGAATTTTGTAGTTATTAAACAAATGAATAGCGTGCTGATAAAGCCTAATGTCATTTGAATTTATTTCCTTGGCTATTCGGTACGTATCATGACTAATTTCCTCATGGATATTACCCGCAACATTATCAAAAGGAATTAGCGGGGGAATAGTCGTACCCACAATGGAGCAAATCCCAGAAACGCTTTTATTCATCTCCTCCTGAAGCCCAACAAAATGATATGAATTTAAATTAGTGATTGCTGATTCAACATCATTTTGGTATTCCAAATGATACTCAGCATATGCTAAATCACCTTTAATTAGAGCCTCCGCTTTAGGGTTAGTCGCAATAAACCTAGTTGCAGAGTTTGAATTTATTTTAATAAACTCAGCATTAGCTGCCAAAAAATTAATTGACTGGTGACTAATATCATTATCAAGATTCATATCTTTTAAAAAGCTGTTATCTCGAATCGCATGTTTTAAGGTTGAGATGTATCTATCAATTGGATTTCGAAGTATGCAAAACTTGAGATAGTCTGGACCCAATATGTCTGCCAAAGAATAGTCAATATGGCCAAGGAAAAAATTATGGTTAATTTTTCCGCATTTTAAATATGAAGCAAAATCCTCGTTTTCATGCTCATCTCTAAATGTGGGAATTTCACTTATAGGAACCTTATTTTTAAACAGATTTCTGATCGTTGTTCCCGCAGTCTTTGGGACGTGCGTAAAAATAAATTTTTTCATTACTTAAATAATATTAATCTCAAATAATTTAAACCCTAATCTACGCTCATCATTAGAAAGGCCCAATAAAGCTGGACTGACAGAGTTTGGAAAAATGAAATCTATTTTTAGAGAGCTGGAAAAGAGTAGTGAGGAGTCTACTTCTAAGAAAATGATTTCTTGCTCAACCTTATTAAATGACTTGCCGTAACAGTAAATACCATTTATAAAAAGCTCTAAATTTTGTTCGAAAACTTTACCTGGCTGCAGAAATGGCTCCACTATAAACTGAATACCAATCTTTTTTTTCTTTGACTTGATGGGCAAAATGATCGATGCATAGCGACTCTCCGACCAAAAAAAATTGGATTCAAGGGATGACCATCCGTTATGCAAGCAATTACCCAGGTCCTTATTAAGCAAGTTCATTTAAAACTCCATTTTCATATTTAGCATGTTCATAATATTTTTCAAGCAACTTAGTTTGCGAATCCCTCAAATTTAACCATTTATCTTTTTGAGAGAAATACATTTTTATCGCCTTGACGAAGCTGCTCGCGTCATTGAAGATAGGTGTAGCACCATGGTCGTCTAAACCTTCCATTCCTATGGAGGTCGTAATCACTGGGATTCCCTTCCCTATCGCCTCTACAACCTTACCCTTGAGCCCGCTACCATATTGCATTGGTGCCATTACCAGTCGTGCATTGTCGTAGTGAGCGTCTAATTCATCGTTGCTGATATTTTCTTCGGTTTTAATTTTATAGAGGTCTAGCACCTTTTTTAGATCAGGCGGTATGTTTGATCCAATCAATAAAAAGTTTTTCAAAATTTTATCGTTTGGAGTAATCGCTGCTAGCAGCCACATCATGGCATCCTTATTGGGAGGGTGATCAAATCCACCCGCAAAGACGATCAGCTTCTTATCCTCATAAGCCTTCTTTTTATTATTAGATTCTTTTAGCCTGTGCTGACTATATAATGGTATCAAGCTCGCTTTATTCGGCACCAACTCATTAATAAAATCACACTCTCTTTGGGTGAAGTAGACTGAATTTTTACAGGCTCTCCATAATTTATTTTCAATACTTCTAATAGTGTTGGTATAGCTCTTGTCAATAAAGACATAGTTATCTGTATGTGGATTCTTGTATTCCAGCTCTCTTCTCATTCTTTCAAAATGAATGTCATGGCCAACATATACAGTCTTATCCAGCAAAGCTTGATTCATTTGCCTAACAACATTGATTGAATGAGTAGGCCTAGAAACGTAAATAGTTTTTAAGCGGTCCCCCAGGTTGGTTGCTAACTTTACTAGCCCGTTTATATACTCTGCGCCTGAGACGACCATGATCCCGAGGTCAGTGAGCGTATCGTAGTATTTGGGGTCTGGAAATAAATTGTCTGGCCAAAAAATAATAAAGTTATTTTGCTTCTTGTCAGCAAGATAAGTTAAAAAATCATAAGTGGCCTTGGATCCCGCATCCCTGTCGTTTCTTGGGATGTAATGGTCCATAAAGATAATGACATCCTTCCCTTCGGAAAGGTGTCCAAAATAATCCCCTTGAGCTGCATTATTTGTAAGATGGAATTTTTTCCACTTTTGTTGATATTTAGCTTCGTTCTTTCTTTGATATAACTTAAATCCAGACTTTAAATCCGTTCCATTGGTGCCACCTTCTGCATGAATGATATTGGACTTAGCGCAGTAAACCACTTTCATGCCATTAGCAATAATTCTGGTACAGAAATCAGTGTCCTCATAGTAGGCTGGCGTAAATATTGGATCAAACCCTTTTAATTTCTTCCACACCTTTAGACTTACCAAAAAGGCAGCACCTGAAACGTAATCAACATTTCGATTGAACTCTATCTCTGGCATTTTTAACTTAGCCCCTCTAGCGAAGTTTGCTGGAGTTGAGTTTGCCCAAACCACTCCGCCCGCCTCTTGAACGGTGCCATCAAGATGAATTAATTTTGAACCTACCAAACCGATTTTTGAATCGCTTTCAATCGTTGCAAGGGCTTCCTTGATTGCACGCCTACAAACGATGGTGTCAGTATTAATCAGAAATAAGTATTCACCTTTAGCCTTGCTAGCGCCAAAGTTACAGGCTAACGAAAAGCCTAAGTTTTTTGGAGCCCTAAATACCTTGATTCCGCTGAAGTGGCTATATTCAAAATCACTATAGTCAGGGGAATAGTCATCGACGCAAATAATCTCATAGGAAATACTTGAGCCCATTGTGCGCTCCAAGGAAATTAAAGCTTGATTCAATAAATTGTATCCACCGTAGACTGGAAAGACAAAGCTAATCTTAGGGTTGTCATACTCTTTAAAAGTAAGATTTCTCTTGTTCTTAATGATCACTCTAGACTCTTCGGTAGAGAGTCCCTTGGAGATCAAGTTATCTCGAAATAACCACCAATATAAAGGAGCATCACGCTCCTTCATAAGATCCGCATAACTCAATTCATGCGGAGCGCCTAGTCGGGCAAAATTACCAGGAAACCGGATTACTTTCAGATTTTTAAAGATTTTCCATAATCCAAAATTGCTAATGAACTTTGCACCTGTGAGCGCTTGATTAATGGCCTCTCTGTTGTACTTATACAGATTGGCAAAAGGAGAAACGGATGCCCCTAAAGCGTCGGAAAGTAAGATCGCACTTAAATATTGTTCAACATAGTTAGCGTAAGTAGAGGGGTAATTCTTTTGACTTTCAAAAAAGTCTATATCAACCCAATCGATGTACTCTAAAAATGTCTTTTCATCTGCATCAATCGGTCTTTCAATCAGACCCAAGGCTAATATTTTTTTATAGATCTTATAGATTTTGTGCTTGAGGTCAAGCCTCACTTCATTCGATCCACCCTCGATTTTTGAGTACTTATTAATCGCGTAAATCAGCTTACGTTGGTTATCTGCATTAACAGCAGAATTTACTTTAACCCCATCTCCTGGCATCTCAAATCTTTCTTAATCTATTTTCTAAATAAAAATGCTTGTGTCTCAGCCACTGCCTTATCCGGATCTTCCGCTCCCGTGAGGAGCAGGTTCATGAGGTTTAGAGCAAGTTGGGTTGCCGCTTGGGCGTAGTCGTTTCGGGCTTGGGCTAAGTTTTGGATACTGAGCAAGACATCGGTAGTACTTTTGACTCCTGCTTCATAACTCTTTTGGTTGGCTGTCACACTTAGTCTGGCAGTATCAACAGCTTGATTACGAATCTTCAGCGACTCAAATCCCGCTTCTACTTGTGCAAAGAGGTTTTGTGCCTGAGTTTTGGTTTGCACTTCAGTAGCTAAGCGATTATCCGAACTCTGTCTTGCTTTAGCTACTGATGCATAGGTATTAACATAAGCACCCGCATTTAATGGAATACTCACTGTGAGGCCATTGTTGTTAATTGTAGGCTGGCTGACAGCAGAGATCCGTTGCCAGGTGTAGCTCACGGTAGGCAAGACAGCGCCACTGGCTTTTGCGATATCAAGGTGGGCTATTCTTTCAGTGGCCTTCGCTGCAATGATGGCTGGATTCTCTGCCTCGATTTTTGCCAAGATGCTATTCAGATCATTAATTTTGGCATTCTCATGCTGATGCGGCAGAATAAAATCATTCTTCGTTGGGTACTCACCAGTAATGGCAAAGAACTGATCTTGTGCTCCTTTGAGATTCGCTTTGAGGGTAAGGTGATTGGCCTTGGCCTGCTCAAACTTCACTTGCACATCGAGTAAATCCGTCACAGTGCCTTGGCCTAATTCATATTTCCGTTTAGCACCTTGGTACTGAGACTCTAAGGCGATGATGGTACTGTCATTGGTCTTAATCGCTTCGGTTGCCACTACCAATTGCTGCACTACAGTCATGGTACGCTGCGCTAAATCAATCGACTGGTTGGCAAAGTTGGCATCAGCGAAGGTGCTTTGGTAACCGCCTTGCGCTACGGTTGCCCCTTTAGCAGCGTCAAAGATCGGCTGCACCATGGCTGTGGTCTTTTGTGAGTAATTCAGGACCGTCGGCTGAGATTGGTTCCAGCCTAAGATGGGCAAATAGGCCGTTCTACTCGCAACGGAGTTGGCATTATTGGCAGTGAGTTCTGATTTTGAAGCTTGGTATTTAGGATCGTTACTTTTGGCTAAGGCATAGGCACCAACCAAATCAACTGCGGCAGCTGTAGCAGAGAAAAGCATCAAGACAGCAATAACAATAGGCTTTTTAAATCCCTGCATACCAATAAAACTTCCTGTGTTTTTAAACTAGTCCGATGGGACGCAAGAGCCTTAAAATCAATGCAATTGGCAGTTTATTACATCTAATACTATATCAATTCTGGTGAAAAAAGTGCTAGTAGATGTCTACTTAAACGCTAATGCAAACTTATCAGTAATCGGTTTTAGGAGATAGCTCATAAAGGTGCGCTGGCCGGTTTTGAAGATCACATCGACTGGCATACCAGGCACGATTTTGACATCGCCCAACTTTTCCATGCCTTCCTTGGTAGCCTCTACTTTGGCCAAGTAATAATCGCCAGAGGGGCCACCAGCGGCAGCGGGTTGTTTGTCAGCACCAACTAAGGTAACTTTACCTTCAATCACCGGCGTTACGTCTGCATTAAAGGCGCTAAAGCGCATGTCTGCAGGTAGGCCTAACTTGACCTTATCAATCAAATTGGGTGGCACTTGGGCTTCCACAATGAGCTGCGCTTCAGATGGCACAATCTCTGCGAGGATTTGTCCGCTAGGCACGGTACCGCCAATGGTATTGACCTTTAAACCAACGACCGTGCCAGAAACCGGTGCACGCAAAGAAGTGAGGTCACGATCAAAAGATACCGCCTGAAAGCGATCTTTCATGGCATCACGGGTACTTTGGATTTGCGCGAGTTTGTCGTCAATATCTTTGTAATAGCTTGCCTGCATGCTGTTGAGGGACTGCTCGGCTTCTAACTTACTGCGCAGCACCTGATTGGACTGCGCCTTGGAGACATAGCCCTCTTTGGCTAATTGGGCATTACTGGCCGACTCTTCCACCAGCGTATTAAGTTGCAAGCGTTTACTCGCCAAGACACTAGAAAACTCATTGCGACGGGTATCAAATAGCTTTTGCTGAATTTGCTTGGCTTCTTCAACCTTCGGATCCTTAGCCCAAGCGTCGATTTCTGATGGCCAAGTAATTTTGCTATCACCTTTACGCTCTGCCTTAAGACGTGCCTCAGTTACTAAAGCATTGATGTATTGCAGTTGGGCTGTAGAGAGCTCAGCCTCAGCTTTTAAGGGATTAATCCGAATCAGAACGTCGCCCTCTTTCACCACATCACCTTCTTTGACAAGGATTTCTTGAACAATGCCGCCAGAGGGGTGTTGTAACTGCTTGCGATAGCCGCTGACCATGACTGAACCCGTGGCAGTCACACCAGCATCTAAGGGGGCAAAAAAGGCCCACAGCAAAAAGACACTAAATGCAATGAGAAAGAAGCGGGAGGCTTGCACCCGTATACGCGACTCTTCAATGGCAACAGGCGCTAAACCCCGATGGCGAATGACGGAAGGGTGATAGGGATTCCAGGAGGCAATCCAGCTTTCGGCCTTCTTATCAAGCTCTTTGAACTGAACGACTAAAGCATTTTGTTTCTTGGCTTCTTTGTCAGTATCTACAGGAGGGGTTATATCGGTATGTTCGTTCACTGGACCAAGGTAGCGTAATTAAAGGGATTAAGGCTTAATAGCCCTCTGCAGCCCCCTTAGGCTATCAAGCAAGCGATTGAATCGCCAATCAAGCAGCTAAAAGTAACAATTAAAGTAACTGTTAAAGCAGCTATTAAGTACTAGCGGGGCCGGAGGGACCGGTGTGGCCTTTAGGCGCACTTAATGGTACATCATTTGTGGCTTCTTTAACCATGACATCTTCAGCCGCTTCAGATCCTGCTGATTTGTTCGGCGTGACTACCTGGAGGTTACGAACCGCATTAATCATGTCTTCTGCAGGGCCAAAGCCGACCTGAGCACCGTTGCGCAATACCAACAGATTATCGGCAACACTGACCAAGCGTGGACGGTGAGTCGTAATAATGACCGCACTGCCCTGTGAACGCAGATATGTGATGGCATTGGCTAAAGCGGCTTCACCGACTTCGTCCAAGTTCGCATTTGGTTCATCCATCACAATAAATTTAGGCATGCCGTAGATAGCGCGGCAAATCGCTAGGCGTTGACGCTGGCCGCCTGATAAGGCGAACCCACTATCCCCCAACTCGGTATCGTAACCATTGGGGAAAGTAAGAATAGATTCGTGCATACCAATCAGTTTGGTAGCTTGCACGACTTTCTCAGGATCGATATCGCCTAAGCGGGCAATGTTCTCAGCAACCGTACCTTCAAAGAATTCAATCTCCTGAGGAACATAACCAATTTGGGGGCCAAATTCATCATGATCCCAATCGGAGAGCTCAACACCATCGAGGCGCACAGATCCACGCGCGGGCTTCCAGACACCGATGAGCATTCTGACTAAACAGGTTTTACCAGCAGCGCTTGGGCCTACAACCGCAACTACCTCGCCTGGTTTAATCTTGAAATCAATATCAAACAAGACTGCTTTATTACCACCGGGAGGCACTGCTGAAGCTTTTGCCACACTTAAGCTTCCAGCAACCGCAGGCAGTTGCATTTGGGTTTGACGCTTAGCATCAGAAATCAACAAGGCATTTAAGCGCTCATAGGATTGGCGTGCTTCAACAATTTGCTTCCAATTACCAAGAAGTTGTTGAATCGGGCTGACCGCTTTAGAAATCAGCATGCTGGCAGCCATCACCATACCACCAGTGATCAAGCCTTCCATTGCCAAGAATGCACCTAAGGCCATTTGCAATGAAGGTAAAACTTTACTCAAGAAGCCAGATAAACCACCAGCTAAACCAGACGCTTCGCTAGCATTGACCTGGCTCTCGAGGTGGGAATGGTGATGACGGTACCAGCGTTGGCGTACTGCACCCATCATGCCTAAGGCGAGAGTGGATTCTGCATGGCGCAAGCTGTTAGATGCCACTCTAGAGGCTTCAGAATTGGAGTCATTAGCCTGTTTCAGTATTGGGCTAGTTACCTTGGATGTGAAATAAGATACCGAAAGCATCAAAACAGAAGCAACAACTGCAAAGATAGCCAAGTACGGGTGGAACATGGCACCAATCAGAATAAATACCACCGCAAATGGGGCGTCTATCAAAGTTAACAAAGCCTTGCCTGTCAAAAATTGACGCAGGTTTGTCAAATCGCCAAGCAACTGATGTACGTTGACATTCTTGCGACCGACGTGACGCCTAAAGGAAGCATCAAAAATATCTGCAGACAAATCCCAGTCAATACGTAAGGAGAGTCTAGTTAACAAGCGTGAACGAATCCATTCAATCGCAGACCAGAAGATATATAAAGAAATAACCAATACTGTCAGAGAGATTAAGGTTACGCTGCTGCGTGAAGACATCGCCCTATCCATCACATTCATCATGTACAGCATGGGAGTAATCGATAAGAAATCCACAATTACTGTGATGAATATCGCAAAGTAAAAGGATTTGCGGCACTGGTACAGAATGGACTCAATAGGCTTACGACCATCCGCAGAAATGTTCGCGGCTGGGCTCTTTACATTGGCCTTGGGATCATTTTTTGGCGCTGAAGATCCAAAACTGGCTGTGTTTTGCGTATTTTGAGTTGTATCAGTCATGATGGCTCACTCAATCAATTATTTAGAATGTATCTTAGTTGGATCTAACACGTCATGCATATCGTCTGCCTGTCCAATAATCTTAACCTCAATTACTGGAGCTTGTCCATCAGCAGGATTTGTTGTGCCCTTCAAGATGGCGTCAGCATCGTAATCAGCTTTTGTTGTGCCCATCAAAATATCGTCAGCCTGGTATTGAGCGTTTTCGCCTTTATCTAGGCCTTTGTCCCAAACATTGATCTCGGTGATACCCAGATTAGCCATATGATCTATATCCTGCTGGGTAAAGCCATTACCATCCTTAGCAATGGCGTCCAGTAAGTCTTTAGACATGACTAGAGAAAGTGAAGGTGCATGCTCTGAATTAACACCAGTCACAAATTTTGCATCCTGCATTGGGTCAAGCGAGTTCAACAAGTTACGAATTTCAGCCATGGCACCATGATCACCTGCAGGTAAGCCTAAATCACGAATATCTAGGTAAACCTTGCTTGCTGTACCGGCATCAATTTGATCTACACCCAACTGCGCCATGGTATTCAGGCTTGTGTCTAGGTGAACATAAGACTCGTGAGTAGTTTCATTGGTGGCAACTTCTTTGCTTGCATCAATAATGACATCGGCACCTGGCAAGGCATGCAACATGCCAGATTCAGCCAAGGCAGAGGTTAAGTCATCAGAAATCGATACCTTACCGCTTTCAATTAAGAAGTCCTGAACTCCGGCGCCGGATAAAGTATCGATCAAAGCACTATCAGTAGAGTAATCTGAAGTACTAATCAAGCTATCACCAATAGCTTCTCTTATAGCGCTATCCAAATTATCAACTTTGTGATCACCAGTTATACCAACCTGGAAATCAATACCGTGGTGATGGATAGCATTAATATCGTTTAAGCCTAACCAATCACCGTTGTTTGTAAAGTTATCAATCGAGGAAGTTGCATGTAGTTCGTTAATGCCGTGCGATTGCAAGGCATCACGTACATTGTCGAGCTGACCACTTTTTGCCAGGGCATCCAACACGTCAGCGTTACCAGGGTTATTCATGAGATCCAGGGCAACAGTAATATCGGAAGAATGAATAAAGTTCGGCACACTAGCACTGAGTACGCTGAGCAGATCAGCATGATCGCCAGATGCATACAAATCAACTAATACATCGCCGTGGCTATTAGGCGCTGTTAATGCGACCGCATCAACGTGTAATTTCTCTAAATCTTTTAAGCTGTTATTAAGGTGGGTGCTATGGGCATCGACCGTGACATGGTTACCTTCTACAAACGAGAGGCCAGCATCGAGTAAGGCGTGGGCATTGTCA
>NZ_JACVQD010000001.1:1766775-1999960 GCF_018881545.1 Polynucleobacter alcilacus | reverse complement strand
GGGAGAGTGTGCTTAATGTTTTTAAATCAGCCAAGCTCAAGGTAGTACCACCCACCACGAGCTCTTTAATCCCATCGCTGGCAGACACGGTAAAGCTACCGGTAGCGGTTTCAGTATTGCTAGCAGCATTACTACCGGTAGGTAGGCCCGCTTCATAGACGGTGGAGTCTGGTGCATTAGCTAGAACATCATTAGCAACGGTCACGCTGGCGGTAGCACTGATCACCGCCTCATCGTTGGTGCCATTAATCTTGAAAATTATTTCGGTAGAATTTTGCACTCCATTATTGTCAACCACGGTGATACTGACTGGATCGGGCTTATCTAGATCACTTACATTTAATTTTTGAGTAGCGTCTTTTGCATTATCTAAGGTGTAGGTCAGATTACCCGTACTAATATCTAAAACCACACTTCCATATGTTGTTTCTTTAGTGTAGGAAGTGCTACCTTCTATTTGAACCCAACCGGTCATCACGTAATTCGCCTGATCACCTAAATCAACATCTCCTTTACTGAGAGTTACAGATGTTGAGAGATTGCCTGCCACCCCAATACCAGCTTCAACCAAGTTCTCACTAGGCAAAGGCGCGCTTATATTCGGCGCATCATTTGTACCAACGATGGTGACAGTTAATGCGGTTGTTGTGCCATCCACTGCCGTGAGTAAAAATGAGTCGCTCAGAGATTCACCCTTTGGGAGCGAATTAAATGCGTCATTAAAAATATAGGTCCAAGCGCCATCTGGAGCAATTGTGATGCGGCCAAGGCTAGTCGCAAAACCGTCTACCCGAGCAAATTCTGAAGTACTAATTAAGGTGCCCTCAACCTTAATTGCCGAATTAGTTTCATCAACCTGAACAACCAAATCCGATGAAGATTGATTTGTTGGATTAACGCCTGTGGGGAGTGCAGTGACAGTGCCGTTGTCGGAGACTGTAGGAACAGTGATGTTATTGATTGCGTCGGCCGCAGTTGGTGCTGGCGCCGTAGTTGTGGCAGCCCCCTCAGCCCCAGTATTTGCGGTTGCCGCTGTAGGTGCTGCGGCTGTTGATGCGGGATTAACAGATGTAGAAACTGCATTTGCTCCAACTGCTCCACCACCCGTTCCACCACCAGCACCACCTCCTGCTCCAGGAGCACCTTGACCTGTTCCACCCGCTCCACCACCAGGGCCAACTGCTCCACCACCACCGCCAGCAGCGCGCCCTCCTCCGGCAGCTCCACCATCACCACCACCACCGCCAGCAGCACCATCGGTACCGCCAGCTTCAGCAGTGACTCCTAAATTTCCCGCAAAGCCATTGGCTCCATCACCGCCAGCACCATTCCCAAATCGACCTTGTCCAGCATCCCCACCAGACTTATTTCCGCCAGCATCATTTCCACCATCACCACCGTTTGCATTGGTTCCTGAATTCGGACCCCCTTGATTGCCCTGGTCATTTTTGGGGTCTGTCGTTTTGTTTATTAGACTGGGGCCGTCCTGCGAACCCACATTGGTTGTTGTAACCGTTACGTCAGCTCTAGCAGGAGGAGCAGCAGCATCTCCCGCGCTGGGTTGCTGCAAAGCCTGGTTGTCCATCTGCTGGGCATCAAAGGATTGTTGCGCAGAAGGTTGGGGAGCATCAGCCATAGTATTCTCTCATTAGGTAATGGCAAGGCAAAAGCCTTGTATTAGCCGTAAATGTATGCTGATGAGATTGATACTACAACGCTAATCTTCGTTATATAACTTTAGTTATAACAATTGTTCTATAACTTAATGGCTTAACGCTTGAATACAGCGACTCCCTGAACTACATTGGAGCCAGTATTAAAGTTGTAAGCAAGACCTGCAGCAGTAGGGCTGGGGTTGCCATAAAATCCGACGTTCCCGGCGCCAGCACAACCACCAGAGCAAGTTGCCAAACTGCCGCTGACCTTAGATACGAAAGTGCTTACTGAATTAATGGGGCTAGAGGGCGATATTCCGCCATTAAAGGTCATGTTATAGGTGCCATAACCTGCAGATTGGTTGGTAAATAGGCCTACGTTGCCATTGATTGAGGCCTTGGCAAAGTTCGCAGTCATAGTGCCGCTTGTCACAGCCCAAGTGCCCTGAGGATTTGAAACCGGAACCGGAGTGGACGCGCCAATCAGGTTAAAAGTATAGGAAACAGCACCTTGATTGAGGTTGGCGGTCGTAGTGGGTACCCCTACGATATAAGCAAACCCAGAGTTGGCAGCATAGTTAATGGGCTGACCATTGTTATAACCACCAACAAGCACATTACCATTTGCCCAGCGCCCCCAGGAAACTACCCCACCCCAAGTGCCACTCTCCATCTGCTGTCCGCCGTTAATGGCGTATACCGTGGGATTAGTAGTGCCTGGTCCGGGGATATTAGGCGTGGCAAAGGAACTGGATATCTGGGTTACCTGGGTGCCGTTTGTCACCGTCTGGAACGTTGCTACAGAACCAGGGGTAATACTGTGAATCGGCAAACCATCACTACCAGTTGCACCGGCCCATACCTCTGCTTTTTGCAAGATATAAGCTGCAGTTCCAGTCGGAGCAGGGGATCCATCACCAGTAGGGATTTTGTTATAAATGGTATCTGGTGTGAAAGGCGATGTGCTGGCGGATGCCAAGGCTGGAGGTTGCGTGATCGTCACACCCATTACATTAGGCATTGGTGAGCTGGGTGTTGGCACTTGTGCATCTGCCGCTTTAGCAGGGGCGCTTACAGCCACAGCCAGCGATGGAATATCCGTAGCTGCTTCGCTCTTGCCTTTAGGCTTTGCTGACTTCTGGCCAGTTAGCGGATCCGGCAAGAAATTGGGTGGTACCAGAATAAATTTAGGCGCTGTATCTTTATCGGCAACATAGAGATATTGATTTACGCCTACGGCTTCAACTGAGACGTCATTCTTCACTACGATCTTGCCTTCAAATACACCGGCATATAAACCATCTTTAACTGGAGTTTTATCTGGGTTAAAGCAATTGCCTTCACAAACATTGATATTAAATCCAGTACCCCGAATACCAACCGTGGCTACCACCGCATTGATCTTCAGGTTGTCTTTATTCTCGCGACCAATCGCCCCAGTTACTGCCCTCACCCCGCCTTTTACTAGGCTGAGCTCTGCTTTTTCGGAACCATCTGTCTTGCCATTAAAGCTATATTGATTGATCTTAAATTCGGATTGAGCACGCAATGCAATCACTGCACCATCGCTCATGCGCAACTGGGCATTACTCGCAATGCCCGTAATCACTGCATCACCTGCCTGCAGGCTAGCGCCTTTAGCAAGCGGGATCGTCTGGCCACCACGCGTTACCTTCACTTCACCAATCGCCAATAACACCTTGCCAGCCTCTGCTGGCGCCTGTGCTTGGACATAAGCAGCTGACATAGCTGCAATGGCTATGGCTAAAAAGAATTTAACTAGGGATAGCAAAGAATTGGGGAGCATCCTTACCCTTTTGCTGATAAATGAAGTATTCATTTAGTTCGAGTTCCAATCGTAGCGTAGTTTGATAGCGCCTGTCCACTGCTCGTAACCATATAAATTCAGATTCGACAAATTGTTGTAATACGTAATTTCCATACGAGCAGACAACTCTTTGGTTAATTTGTATTGCAATACCGCATTTCCAGAATACAAGTTATCTACGCGATTAGTTTGATAGAGCAGATCATTCGAATCGTATTTACTTTTGGCATAGCCTGCACCAATCGTGACGCCGAGCTTTTCTGCTGGCAAAAAGCTCAATTGCAAAGCAGCGCCAGCAATACGCCTGCCTAAGTCAGGGCGGTTGCTAGTATCAATTTGGTGGGCCATATTGGCAGATAGATCAAGGACTGGCTGCCACTTCCGGTCCGGAAAGGCAGTGCGATAACCGACAGTTCCCACATTTAAATTGGAGTTATAGGCATTAAATTGACTTGGGTATTGCAAAACAGTACTACCCCCAGCAATCATGACTGAGTCTGTAGCACTGAGTTGACGAATATATTCTCCGCCTCCACCATAGGTATTTGGCACTGGTACTTGATCTACCTGCGCAAAGCTACCAAAACCAGCAATCTTATAAGTATTAAGGCCATCCGTGACTTTGACGCCCGTGGTTGCATTTGTAACATTAAGATCATAGCCATTGACTTGAGAGTAACGCTGGGCACTGGTGTTGGCATTAGCAAAGACACTGACATCCCCAGTTATTGGTACAGCGATATTAGCCCCGACCATGTCGTAGCCAAAAGCAGACTTGAGTGGTTGTGATGTTGAACCTAAAGTAACCGGACCAATATAGGGAAGAACAATATTACTAACAGCCGTAGCCGCATTCACATTATTGTTATAGCCCATTCCTAATTCAACATAAACGCCATAAGTGGTTTTGAATGCACCTTCTTTTGACTTAATATCATCCAAATACACATTAATTGTGGAGATGACACCAGTAGGAGGTTGGCTTTTCTTCACCGCTAAAAACTCATCTTTAGCACGTTGATAATCGCCCTGCGCATAATACGCGCGCGCGAGCTCTAGCCGAACTAAATCATTATTCGGATCGTTCAAGAGCACGCGCTCTAATGCCAATACACCCTCAGTTGGATGACCTACTTCGACGGCAGCTACCCCATAGAAGTAATCGAACAAAGGGTCCCCCATGAGCTCGGGATGCTTACTTCCTAAAACATAGGCTTCGCCTGCCTTCTTTTGTTCAATCAAGACTTTCATTTCATCGGCAACGTCAGCATTACTGGTAGCGCTGATCACTACCAAGGTCAGAATAGAAGCATAAATCGATGGCTTGGTTAAGGGTTTAGCCAGAGCGTAAAGATACTGAACCCGCGGCATCTCCATGGTCTTGCGTACCGTCTCTTGCCACTGATTGCACTGTTGCTCAACAAAGCGCTGAGATTGTTGCCAAACTTGCTTCATGCCTTGTTCATGCATTTGCCAGTCGATAGCGTCATGCCAAAACTCTAGTAAGCCAATATAGGCCTCACGTAAGTACAAAATACTGTGCTCGGTATTGGTAATAATGCCCTGCATGATGGCCAAACAAAGAGCCTGTAGGGCTAAATCCATTGCCCGTGGATTCAATTCCAATTGCGGGTTGGCCAGGCTTGCTAATACTGCTTCCAGTTTTTGCTGCGGTAAATATCGGTACCTGAATCTGAAATAGCGCCTTTTCAGCTGGCGCCTCACGGAGCGTGATAAGGGTAATGCCAGTGTAGATCCCTTTAAAACGGCTTGCGTTAAGCTTTCGCCACCCTGCACCAATTGCTCAAGAATAAAAAACGCGCCTTGGTTTAAGCGGGAATCGATCTCTGCTGCAAAGACATGGGTAAGCTGCTGAGGCCTAACATGTTGAAGAGATGACAGCGGCTTTTTAAACATAACTCAATTCAAAAATGGATCTCTGAGTACTTGCTTGTAGCAATGAATAAAAGCAGGATGTTTTTGATCAAATTCTGCACAACGTGACGCTACTCGGAGAGTGCGACGATGTAACTCCTCTTTATCCATGTGATATGGACCTGTCATCTTTTCATAAAAAGCAGCTCTCATATCTAAGTACTTTGCTTCGAAACCACTGAGTCCATAAAAAATGATTTCTTCGTTACTGAGGCGGTATACCCCTTTGTATTGATGCGATTGCATTGCCTGGAATAACTCTGGAGGCATACCCATTTGAGAAAAGTACACAGGAACTGCTTTTTCAAAACGCTCAAGTAATTCTTTTGCCTGTGGGTTCGATTTAATATCGATCTCTTCTAAGATCTTAGCGTTCTCATCGCTTTTAGTAATCCGTCCACGATGAATTCCTACGGTATACGCAGGCGCGCCTCTCACAACGCCACTCGCTAATACCAATATGCAGGCACTAGCACACTGCCCAGTGACAAAAACATGAGCCTTATTCGCACGCAGAATCTCACCAATCTTCATGGCGGCAATGCCATCGCCTCCGGGAGAATCCAACAGCACAATGAGTCCGGCTGGAATAGGGTCTCCAGTTACATTAGCTATAGAGCTCTGTATGGACGCCAATACTTTTTTAGAAATCTGCCCTTTAATCGCCATCACCACTACATGGCCCTCTTGTATTGGCTGGGTTGGTGCTCGACTTTCTTGCACACCTTGTGCCGAGCCGTGCGCCAAATTGAGATTGAAGATCAGTGCAAACAATCCAGCCGCAGCAAACAAGGATCTCATTAAGTAGCCTCGGCACCAGCGATGGGAATACTTAAATGTTTAATAGCCTCCGCAGTACTCAGGTCTCTGAATTCAAATCCACCACCTTGACTTGCTGCGATCAACCCTGAACTAGTGAGCTCTTGAATACAGGCCTGCGCCTTGTGATGTGGCTCATTCATTTGCGTGAGAATAGATAGAAGCGAGGTCTCGGGCTCATTGGCAGCGCGCAGCATTAACTCTCTTGAAATGGGGCTGAGATTATCGAGCATCGCTCTAAAGTCAACTCGAATGCCTTCGGGTAAGGCATCAATCCTTGGCATCTGCAGGTTAAAGACTCTGGAGAATGGCGCGGAGTTTGGCTTGGGGCCCAAGAGTCTCACAGCAATTTGTGCAGAACCATGGTCTTGAAGATTGGCAGCCACTATCAGAATCTGACGAGAGGCTAAGCGGTCAATACCTGCTTCACCAATCACTGCTTTAAATGCTTCTAATGCCTTAAGTCCATAGACCAAAATCGCTAAGGGTCCTGATTTAGCAATTTCACAAACCAGTCCGGCAATGCGCTCACCTTGTGATGGGTATATCTTTTCTGAGCGTGAGATAAAATCACCAAATTGCAATTCTATTTGGGCGGCAAAACTCGCTAAAGCCCGATCTCTGCGATAAGAACCCGGGGTTCTGAGTCTTAAGATTTGGTAATTTTTTCCAGCAACGTAATTGCCTATCGCATCGGTTAATAGAGTAGCGGCGGCTGGAGGCCAAGACTCTACAGCCAGCCATTGGGCCAGCCCACCCTCTATCCCCTCAAAAGCATTGTTTAAGAATGGAAAACCGCCCCAACGCAAACTGGCATCCGGCAATAATGAAGAGCTTGGGCCCACAATGGCAATAGTCCCCACATCTTTGACAATGACCTCTTTATTGCCTTCCTTGGACTTAATTTCTAGCCAGGCACTACTCATAGGCGCAATCTGCTTCGTCAATACATCCGAGAGTGGCATCTTCAACGCTTTGGCGTGTCGAGCCAATATCGATGCCTTACGAAAGGACTCTGCCCCAAACAGCTCAGTCGCTTTTTCAGCGACTACTTCGGTATTCGAAGCAAGACCTATGCCTATGAGGGGGGTTGTGGAATCTTTAGTATTGCCATCGTGATTCTTTTGATAGTGGCTAGCCCAAGTTTGTAAATATTGGGCAAGATAGACGGCACGATCAGCATCGTCTAAGTGGGCTCGTGGGTGTCCAAACCACACCACAGAGCCACCGCCCGGCAAATAGCTTACTTGTCCATCTAATGCCTCTACTAAGCGCTCGATTATATTTCTGAGTGCCTTTAAGAAATGATCCCGCATAGAAATCGCACTAGGATTTAACTCATTTAAGTCAGCAATTGAAACGGCCACTGAAGAAACTAAGCGCCAAGAATAGGCTTCAGCTGCTTTAGCACCTACTTTTGCAATACCCTTTGCGATCTTCGTCTTGGATTCGGTATCAATACTATCCGCCGCACTGGATTTCATAATCTGCGCAGCAGCAATCACCGCCTTAGCGCGACTATTGACGCTCAGCTTCTTGAAAAGGACAAAGAGGTGTTGCTTTACAGTGCCAGCCTCAATCTTTAAGTCATCCGCGATCTCTTTATTACTCTTGCCCTCAATCAATAGATCAAGCAATTGTCTTTGCCGAACAGACAATGACAATTCCTGGGTAGAGTCGCGTTTAATCGTGTGCATGATAGAAATAAAAGGAGTCGTTATCCGCTGAACTGGCTTAACGCTCTCTCATGCCTTGTTTGAACGCAACATAGATTGGACGCAATAAGTAACGCAATACCGATTGGCGATCAGTCATGATGTCTGCTTGTACAGTCATGCCTGGATCAATGCGCTTATCCTTATCGTCACCTACATAGGCCTGCGGCACACTCACAATAACCTTAAAGTAAGGCTGTTGTTTCTCATCGAGGGTGCTAAATGAAGACACCATCGAGACCTTGCCTTCAATCGTGCCGTAGCGCATGAAATCAAAAGTACCTACTTTCAGGCGGGCTGGCTGACCAATTTTGATAAAGCCAATATCCGTGGGTGAAGCACGTACTTCAGCGTGCATCTTGCCATCTAAGGGAATGACGTTCATGAGGGTTGCGCCGGGAGGAATCACACCGCCCACGGTACGAAATTTAAGATCTTGGACAACCCCATCGACCGGAGAAATAATATCTACTCGAGTAAGACGATCTTGCAATTTAGTCAACTGCTCTTCGGTTTGCGCTAACTCATTCGCAGATGTATTGAGCTCATCCATATTGGTACGACGATAGCGGAGCATTTCTGCTTGAGCACCACTTAAGTTGCGCTGTGCATCCAAAGCCTGTACCCGGGTATTGAGTTTTTCCTTGGCTAAGTCTCCCCGAATCGCACTTACTTCCGAGAAGATTTTGATCTCATTTTGTAATTGGGTGATCTGATCTTTCTGTGTCTTGAGAGTAAATTCTTGCTCGGCAACTAACTGCTTGTACTCTTCTGGCACCTTAGAAAAGTCTGCTGGTCTATCGCCTAATAAAGCACGGAGGCGCTCTACTCGGGCATACAGACCCCAGTACTTTGCAGCCAAGGTTTGGTATTCAGCACCTGCTTCAGTGGAGTTCAGGCGCATCAGGACTTGACCTTCTTGGACAGATTGCCCATCGACCACATCGATCGTAGCAATCCGACCGCCATCGACGTGCTGAATCACTTTCACTGCCTGAATTGGCATGATCTGACCAGGTGCTGTAGCAACAACGTCTAGGGTCGCAAACATCGCCCACAGGAAAAAGATGCCAAGCGCATAGCAAACCAACTTCACCGTGGTTTTCATATAAGCCGGTGGCGCAGCTTCTTCAAGCAGAATGGCTTTGGCAACGTAGTTGTCAGTACGATCCCCCAAAATGAGCCTAGGCTGATCCTGAGGTTGATCCTTTGGCTGATCATCAGATGGCAAGGTAGGAAGTGTGCTCATAGAAAGTACTCTTATCGATTAAGTGTGAGATGGTTACGCTGCTGTAGGTTGTTTTAATAAAACATCGGGAGGACCTGCGGCGCGCAGATAACCCTTGTCCATGACTAATAAGGTATCAGCCAAACGAATATGACTAGGACGATGACTAATAAAGAGTACGGTAGCTTTGCCTTTGAGAGCTCTTAAGGCTTCCATAAATTTCTGGTCGCCAGAATCATCCAGTCCTGCGCCGGGCTCATCAAATAACATGATTGGGGCACGAGTGAGGTAGGCGCGAGCCAGAGACAGTTTTTGCCTTAAGCTAGAAGGCAATTCATTGGTGTTATCGCCAACGCGGTATTCAATTCCTTTGGGTAGAGCCATGATTTGCTCTAAAGCCCCTGCCATATCCAAAGCTTGATAAACCTCATCGTCACTTGCATCAGGTCTGGCTAAGCGTAAGTTCTGTGCAATCGTCGCACGGAATAGCTGCGTATCTTGAGGTGCGTAACCAATAGAACGCCGTAATTCCATCGGATCTAACTGACGCAAATCTACATTATCTACAAGAATTGAACCTGCTTGTGGCTGATACATCCCGAGAATCAATTTGAGCAAGGTCGATTTACCACCGCCATTTGGACCGCTGATTGCAATCAACTCTCCTGGCGCAACACGGAACTCCACACCAATTAAGGCCGGGTCGACATTCATGGAGTAACGGAAAGAGACTCGGGCAAATTCAATAGCGCCCTCAAGGCCACGAGATACTAATGAAGTTCCTGTCTCTAAACGTTCTCCTTCAATCTTCATTAAGCTATCAATTTGACGCGTTGCACTTCTCACCCGCTCAATCCGCGTCATATTCGTAAAGATCGTTTGAATCGGGCTTAGGACACGCCACATCAAGAGCATGGATGCAATTAGTGCTCCCGCAGAAACCGTTTGCATAATGACTGCTGGAACTGTGGCAGTGACAATCATTAAGGCTGAAATCATCATCACAAAATAAGAGATAGATACTAATAATGAAGAAACTTGTTCAGCCTTATACGAAGCCATCGTCGCATTCGCAGAAATGTCTCTAAAGCGCTCTAACCAAAGTTGCTGGGCACCGCATTCACGAATAATGCGCATCTTAGCCACCATCTCGACAATGAACTCATTGCGCTTGGTGACCGTTCTACT
The DNA here is from genome assembly GCF_018881545.1 of Polynucleobacter alcilacus. Lineage (GTDB taxonomy): Bacteria > Pseudomonadota > Gammaproteobacteria > Burkholderiales > Burkholderiaceae > Polynucleobacter > Polynucleobacter alcilacus. The sequence goes on along the minus strand of NZ_JACVQD010000001.1, from coordinate 1,989,592 downwards.
AACCGCTGCCACACGATCATGGGTAACACCCGAGAAGATCCAATACAACAGTGCATAGACAACGACCATGATGGCAAAAATTACTAATGAAATTGGGTTCATGATCGATAAGGCAACCAAGAGCACCAAGGTTGCTGGCGATTCCAGAATAGTCGAGGCTAATGGGCCAGTGAATAGATCTCGAATGGCCTCAAAACTTTGCAAGCGAGAAGTTTGCGAACCCACTGACGCACGCTCGGTATAAACCGGAGACATTTTAAGTACTTGCTGCAAAATCGTTGCGCCAAACAAATACTCAATACGTCCGGACATATAAGCCAAAATGCGTGCACGGTGACGCATAAAGTAATAACCCGCACCCAAGGCAATGGAGGCCCCAATAGCGAGATAGACTAAGGTATCTTTAGCGCCAGAAGGAATGACGGTGCTATACACAACCGACAGAAATAAAGGTCCTGACATCATCACCAAACCCGACACTAAGGCAGACAAAGTGGCTTGTCCAATCAAAGGACTAAAGCGCAGCAATACACGTGCAACCCAAGAACGGGTATCGTTCACATTCGTTTCTGCTAATTCGTAGAAATAGGCGCGCCCAGAGATATTCAAATTGGTCTCAAAGCGGGCTTCCCCTGTTGCAGAATCACCAATGCGCATTTGTTTACCTAAGCGCCCCATGGCAATAAAAGCGGCACCTTCATTAGGCACAAAGAGGCAAGGCAGTGAACGAGGCTCCAGCATCCCGAGCGTGCATTGCACTTCATTTGTTCTATAACCCATTTGCGACATGGCATTATGAAAGCTCGTCAAATCTAAGCTATCGGTGTAATACGGTAAAGACTCCGCTACTTCACGTGCAGTACCACGTGCATTCATGAGTTTGAGCAAGAGGGATAAACAACCCGATAAATCGGTTTGGACTTTAAAGTTATTGGCAACCGTTTCTTGAGTATGATTCCAGCGGTTGGTATCAATCACGCCACCCTTAAATGGGGAATCAAAATATTCTCCATTGGGGATTGCACGATAGTTTGCAGCTGCAGAGCCGGTAAGACTGGGTTCCGATGATTTAGCAGGAGAGGCCGAACTGACCTCACGAATCGAACTTACCTTATTGGGATCTACTTCATGTAAGCGCCCATCTTGCAAGAAGAGTGTGCGATTGGCTAGGCGCAAAAAAGAAGGGCGTTGCGATACCAGCACTACCGTCACTTTGCCGCGAATCGCTTCCATGAACTTCAGGAAGGTGGCATCGCCATCCGAGTCCATGACTGAAGTGGCATCATCGAACAAAATAATATTAGGCTGGTTCGATAAAGCCCGCACGATCGCGATTCGCTGACGATAGCCTGGAGGCATAGCATCTGCTGCACTATCCCCTACCGGGGAATCCCAACCTCGTGGCATCTTCGCTACAAAGTCGCCCAAACCCAGCATCTTGGCAGTCATTAAAGCGCGATCGACACGACTGGGTTCAAACACGCTCACGTTATCTAATAAGGAGCCCTCAAACATCAAGGCCTTTTGCGGTAAGTAAGCTACTTGCTCGCTTAATTGTTCCAGGGGAATCTCAGTAATATCAATACCATCAATCTTTATTTGGCCTACGGTCGGATGTAAGACACCCGCCATCAATTGCAGCAAGGTACTACGGCCTGAACCAGAGTCACCTTTGATTGCCAAAAATTCACCTGGCTCAACAGTTAATGACAAGTCATCAAATAAGTCTGTTTTACTTCCCGGAAAGCGGTAGTGCACATTCTCAAAAACCAATTGGGCTGATTGCATAGGACGCTCAGCCAATTGAATAGCACCCTCTTCCACTGCTGGCTTAGCAGGCAAGCCAGCCTGAAGTAATGTCAAAGCCAAGTTATCACGCAAAATTTCATCTTGTTGATACTTGGCCCACATCCCACCTAAGCGCTGCAATGGGGCAAGTGCACGCATACCCAGCAAAATACAGGCCGCCAGTTCACCATTAGTTAGGTGATGACCAATAACTAGCCATGCACCTAAGGCTACGATGAGCATATTCATTAGTGGGGAGAAAATGTTACCAATACCTGCAGACATATCTAAGGCATAAGTCACGCGAGACATCAGGCGTGCACAACCCTCTTGTAAGCGCTCATAACGGCGCAACATCAATGACTCCATGGTCATTGACTTGAGGGTGTGTACGTTGCTCAACGTTTCATTTAAGAAATTGGCTCGACGTAAGTCACCTTGCTTTTGTTCCTTGATCAGGATTGGGTCATCGTGACCATTCTTCCAAGTAATAAAAATGAAAATCGCATAGCCTGCTATTAAAAGCAATCCAACCCATGGGCTCAGAATGAAGACGATTAATACATAGAGTAAGGTGAAGGGCAGATCCATCAGCTGCTGAAATGTTTGACCTGAGTAGTGATATCTCAAAGTGGAGACTGACTTGTAGTCATCCATCACAGTACCAGTACCCTTGCGCTCAAAGTCATGTAAGGGCTCTGCCAAAGCGCGCTCAGTAACAGCTAACATTGCTTTATGTTCAAAGCGTGCTGAAATCCATGCAGTAGCGAATGAACGCACTGCACGTAAGACCGATTCCATTGCGACTGCAATACCAACTGCTCCTGCAATCAAAGCTAATGTGTCTAATGACTGTTGCGGCAAGATGCGGTCATAAAGCTGCAACATTAATAAGGGGAATGCCAATGCCAGTATGTTAATGACAATACTCGAGGCAATGATGGTAGATTTTTCTCCAGAAAAAGGAGAAAGCTCCCCAACTGCACGCTGTTCTTGGGTTGGATTACGAAACTGCACCACACGCTCACGTAACTTATCCAAGTCTGCTCTGAATGCCTGCCACTCAGCCGAGCTTCTTTCTTGAAGCTTGCGCTTTCGTTCCAGAAAAATCGGATACCAATAGGACGGCTTGAGTTTTTTTGTCCACTCGATTGCGATTTGTTGAACATCATTCCAAGATTGAATCGGGCGACCTTGTAAATGGGTGCCCGAACCCCTAATCTTCATCCAAACAAGATCAAAGTCATATCGCAACTGTTTGTACAGTGCAATGCCGACGGTTTGTAGCATCACTACAAGCCAGCCCAGCGCCGCGAGCAAGCGCCCCCACCCTGCTCGTAGCAGTTCGCCGAGGCGTTTGATAAATTGATTAAATGAGTTCATACCTTAGTTCACCTTGAAGGGACAATTCCTATGGTTTTTGTTCTGTGTTGATGACATTAAATGGCTGCTCTGGAGACTGCAAAGGCTTCTGATTCAGCGAGGTACCACCGGTGTTTTCATACATTGGCTGTCCAGCGTTATTTACCCCGACAGCCGGCTTTTTAGCAAAATCAGAGTCGGCCGCTTTGGCAGCATTAGTCCAGCGCTCATCCGCTGCAGGTAACTTACCACCGCCTATACAGGGATCGTTATCCAATTTTGTGCCGCCGCCGATCGCCTTAAATAAACCTACCGATGCCGCTAATTGATCATTACGCGCACCAATAGCAGAGTCTTCTGCCGATAAAACCGTCCGCTGAATTTCATATAACTGCACATAGTCCATGCCGCCTCGCTCCACCACTTTGGCGCTCATCGTAGCCAATAGTTGAGCACGATTGCGCGACTCATTTAAGGACTCGTATTGTTTGGCTGTTAAATTCACGCCAGCTAAGCCATCCTCAACGTCACGCAGCGATGCCAGCACTGCATTAGCATAGGCCTCAAGTAATTCCACATTTTTTGCACTTGCCACCTGAATCTCTGCGCGACGACGGCCACCATCAAAAACGTTTTGTACTAAATTTGCAGAGATGTTGTAGAACAAACTTTGTGGCATGGTGAGTGTTGACAGCAAAAAGCTGCCGTACCCACCAGCACCGGTAAGTACAAAGGAAGGTAATAAATTGGCTCGTGCAGAATAGAGATCTGCCTTAGATGCCTCAAGGGCTGCTTCAGCCCGACGAATATCTGGTCTACGACATAGCAAGTCAGAGGGTAATCCAGGCTCAATCAGGGGGACCTTAATATCCTTCAGTGACTTTGCCTTAATCTTTAAGGTCGATGGCGTTCTACCTACTAACGCTGCAAGGCGATTAAAGGCACGCTCACGCTGTAAACGCAAGTTGGTCACTAAGGCATCGGTATTGGTTTGAAGAATTAATTGCTGTGATAAATCAATGATGGTTGCATCGCCCCGTTCTACTCTGCGGGACAAGCCCTTACCCACAGTACGAATGGCGTCCAAGTTACGCTCACCTACGCCAATGCGCTCATCCAAAGACACCACTTGAAAATACACAGTGGCGGTATCACCCACTAAAGTTAACGCTACTGCTTGACGACTATATTCACTAGCCAGCGCTTGAGAAAATGCAGCTTGGGTATTGAAGGCCAACTTACCCCAAAGATCGACCTCATAGTTGGCAAGCAAACCCGCTTGCCAAACCGGCTGGCTATTCCACTGCGAGGTGTTGGCTGCGTAGCCAGGCCCTAGTCCTGGTGCTTGATTCTTGTAAGCGCCTGTTGCATCAATAGTCGGCGACTCTCTTGATTTCACCACATCTGCTTGGGCACGGGTTTGTGCAACCCTAGCAATTGCAACTCGTAAGTCGTAATTATTGGTTAGGGCTGTATCAACCAGACTATTTAGCTCTTCGCTTTCAAAGTCTTGCCACCACAATTCTTTCGGACGCGGTAATTGCGCTTCAACTGTGGGAGTCTTGTAAGTGCTTGGCAGCCAACGCACATACTCAGGCCCATTTGGTGCATCACCTTCATTCACAATGGGAGTGGAACATCCCGAAACAAGCAAAGAAAGACAGACTAAATAAATAGGCAGACTTTTCTTTTTAAAGGAATTATTGTGGCTGATAAAAATATTATTCAAAGTAACAACTTAAGTTATATATATTAGTTACTTATTAAAGCAAACTATAACTTTTCTCCTATAGTAGAAATAAATCTATCTATATAGTATTTTTATACTATTTGATTTGCTGATTCAAATTTAAATAGAGTATTTAACTTTTGATGATAATAGTTTCATTCACACCAAGGTTCTCGCTATGACACAAGACACTATTAGCAAAGCTTTAATGCAACAACTTCTGAAGATTGGAACGTCACTCAGTAGTGAAAAGGACATTGATCAGCTGTTAGAAAATATCCTACAGGCTGCCATAGAAATCACCCACGCTGATGGTGGCACCCTCTATAGGCTGACTGAAGACGAGCATTTGAAATTCGAGATCATGCACACCAAAAGCAAGGGTGTGCATATTGGCGGCAAAAGCGGTAAGCCCATCATGATTCCACCAATGTCACTATATCAAGACAATGGGGAACAGGAACTGAGTAGGGTTGTCTGCTTTGCAGTACACAAAGACCAAACTGTCAATATTCCAGATGCCTATAACGCTGAAGGCTTTGATTTCAGTGGTACTCATAAATTTGATGCCGCCAACAATTATCGCTCGGTCTCTTTCTTAACAGTACCGATGAAAAATCATCAGTCTGAAATTATTGGTGTCCTCCAATTACTCAATGCCTCTGATCCAGTCACAGGTGAGATCATCCCCTTCTCTAAGGATAGTCAAGAAATTGTTGAAGCTTTGAGCTCACAAGCAGCTGTCGCGCTAACTAATCGGATGTTGATTTTGCATCTCGAGGAATTGTTTGAGTCCTTCATTGGCCTAATTAACCATGCGATTGATGATAAGTCGCCCTATACCGGTGGCCATTGCAATCGAGTGCCCGATTTGACCATGATGCTGGCTGATGCCGTCAATCGTTGCAATGCTGGTCCTCTCAAAGAATTCACCCTGAACGATGGTGATCGTCAAGAACTGAAAATCGCTGGACTACTGCATGATTGCGGCAAGATTACGACTCCGGTTCACGTCGTGGATAAATCCACCAAACTCGAGAAGATCTTTGATCGTATCAATGTAGTTGAAATTCGGACTGAAGTAGTACTGCGAGATATCCAACTCGCGCTGGCAAAGAATTCGATCACGCAAGCAGAGGCTGACGAACAACGTCAACAATTGCTTGATGACTACAATTTCTTAAGCCACTGCAATATTGGTGGTGAGTTCATGAAAGATCCTGACGTACAAAGAGTTCATGACATTGCTGCACACTATATTTGGCAGGATGCCTCAGGACAAGAGCATCCTTTCCTCAGTGAAGAAGAAATTACTAACCTCACAATTCGTGCGGGTACTTTGAATAATGAAGACCGCCAAATTATTAATCACCATATTGATTTGACTATCAGCATGCTGGAAAAATTACCGTGGCCTAAGCATTTACGTAATGTCACTGAATATGCCGGCGGCCATCATGAAAAAATGGATGGTAAGGGCTACCCTAAAGGGCTTACCCGCGAGCAAATGTCTGTACCTGCACGCTGCATGGGCATTGCCGATATCTTTGAAGCCTTAACTGCGAAAGATCGTCCCTATAAAAAGGCGAAGACCTTAAGCGAGTCTTTAGAGATTCTGGGCAAGATGAAGTTAGGTCAACACGTAGACCCAGATCTATTTGATATCTTTATCTGGGAAAAGGTCTACGAAGAGTACGCTGTGAAGTTCTTAGATGAGAGTCAGATTGATGTGGTGGATGTCAACAAGATTCCAGGTTACAACCCACCGCCAGCTGACTATCGACAAACCCGCGCCTAGACTAATGAGCCATCCGTTGTCTGTTTTCTTCTATTGATTGCGCAATGGTCTTGAGAGTCTGCTTTCGAATCGCTTGATTTTGTGCTACCTCAGAAAATGTGCCTGCCACTTCTGAGATGCGCTCAATCACCTGAGTTGCCCATCTGGCTTTTAATCCATTACGGGTAGCCAGCTCCAATAGGTGGCGCTTACCCGGAAACCGCCCCTCTCCCAAAATATCCATCTGATGCTCGCCACGAGGACCCTTGTTATAAGTAAGGTCATAACAGGGGGCTAACTCCCAATGCATTTGCTCGTTCATCCTAAAAGAAAAGTTTTTAGCATGATCATCCCGATTATTAAAGATCACATTAAAAACGCAGCGCTCAAAGGCTTTCTCAACCTCACGCTCGCTGCGCGTGATAAAAGCAGTTGCACGTAAAAAAGTTTCATAACCTACACTGGGTACTCTGAAATCAATATTTAATAGTCCAGCCAATGTATGAATTGGTACACGCTGACCATTTGCTCGATCAAATCTCTCTATTCCAAAACTCGCTAATGAAGGGCCTAAATCAAAGTAGTGCGTCTTTGGCATATCCAACTGGCATGCTCTAGCCATAGCGGCATAAACATCCTCAATTGCACAAACTTCTTTGTGCTCATTTTGCGCTTGAAATTTAATCAGCCATGGAGTGCCCAGGCTAGTATCTAAGGTACTAACTTGGCCCGAGGCAATATCGTATTGAACCAGTGCTTTTGGTCTTGCACCATGAGGCGACCCACCAATCATGATCAACTCTTTTAAGCCCTCGCTATCTTGAGTATGGATTTCTTGATGCACTTCATTTGCGAGCATCAATAAACTCATCTCTACTGGTTGTGCAGGATCCCCAACTGGTGGACGAAAACTGAAGGCGCCCATTGTGCGGTCGCCCATCATCCCCAGACGATCTAGAGGAGAAATTTGCTCTCGATTCATGCCGGTTTGAGCAACTAAACGATCCATTAAAAGCATTCCCCAGCCATCTGGAAGTACATCGGCAATCAAACCAGGAAGGCGATGTTGGTAATTGGGAAAATCGCCATAAGCTTCTGGTCGCAGCTTTAGACTCCGGGGTGAAAATTCAATCCCACGCCTTAAAGCTTCCAGAGAGTATTCAAATAAAAGCTGTGTGCCATTATCTGCAAGCGTACCCAGTACCCAAGATTGTCCCCAAGCTCCACAAATCACTTCTATTTTTTTCACTGTGAGTTCACTTTGTTTGGCGTGGAACTGGACTTCCGTGGGGCACGCATGCGTTGCGCTTTTTGCATACGCTCCATCATGGCAATGGATACAGGCTTAGATTCAAACAAAGTTTGCATCTCTGCTACCAGATCCAATGCAAGCAATACCCGTATAAAGTTTTCCAGGGTTGATTGCCCCTTGGTCTCAATGAACTTAATAGTGCTGCTACTAATACCAGCACGCACCGCCAGCTCTTCCTGGGAGATATCTTTTAATAAACGCTGATAGCGTAGGCGACGCCCCAATTCAAGGCGAACTTCCTGCTCTGTAGCAAAGCCAAAATCGAGCATGAGCCCCTCCAATGGGAAAGCATAAATCCATATTGTAAACGCTGAGGGGCTATTTGTCTATTTAATAGTTGATATTTAATACATTAAGTAGAAAATATCTTATTAATAAATCAAATTTAATCTATTACTAATACAGACGGGTATTACTGACTCGCTTAATCTCGGCAACCGCTAATTGAGCGATATCTCTTAACTTCTCATGCTTCTCTTTGGCCAAATCCAGTAGCGACTCAACTTGAGCATAGGAAGTGGCCACAAAACGATCGCCATTCGCTTCGCTCTTTCTCAGTACCCCAAACTCTAGTCTGCTGCGCTCATCAGCACTCAGCTTACTTATCAAGTCTTTGGTAGCCCAGATACTGCCGTGTCTTGCAAAGTCACTCAAGCGTGAAGCCTGATTAATCGTATTACCTAATACAGCAAATTCAATATGGTTAGCAGACTGGAAGCTACCTAACCACTCCTGCCCCTCATGCAAGCCGATATTCAGTTGCAATTCGGTAAACCAATTTTTCTTCAATTGCCATTCGGCACTGATCTTGCGTATCGCCTGACGTAACTCATCTGCACAGGCAACCGCATTAAAGAGATAGTTGCTTTCTGCCTGCGGAAAGAAGTAGTACACCACCCCATCACCCACATGCTTGCCATGTGTACCAGTATATTTGCGCAGAATTGGGCCCATGGTTGCCCACATCTGATTGATTAAAGCAAAATATTCATCTGGTGGGAGTTCTGAACAAATTCGTACCGAGTTTTGCAAGTCTGCTACTAGCACGGCTAAAGGGGTCATCACTGGCAAACGCTTACTCAGCAAGGATTGAATCACTTGATCACGACGCGTTAAGAAGTTAATTAAATCATCGCCACGCTCTTCCCCTGGGGCATGCACAACCAAGATGCCTTCGCGGAAATACACTGCATACACCCGATAAGAAACAATGTGTCCGCGCTGATCTCTTTGGAAGAATTCCACTTCATTGACCGCCTGCTCTTGGCCTTCTTCTGCAAATGTAATTTCATCGAGCAGTGCTAACAAGTCTGGGTCGCTCTGCTTAACCAACTTCGCTAAGGCATCATAAGTAATCCGTGAACTGGCTAACTGTAGTAACAAGCTTACCAAGGATTTTTGGTCGTCTATATTCAGACGGACTTCAGGTCTTGTAAGTAGGTTTAATAAATTTCGATCTGCGCTCTTCGTAGGTGGCGCTACAAAGCCAAAGACTTCCTTGCGTGCTGGCTCATTAAGCCAAGTCAACTCAAAGTTGTAATTGAGCATATACGCTGGCTGCGTCAAAGTATCTAAAGATAAAGAGAGGCTCCCCAGCGCATCCTGAATGCGACTATTTGTCGCACTACTTGTCGTACTACTCATGCTGGCTGATCTTCCAATCGGGCGCATCGCAGGACGAGCGCTGACTGCCTCTTTAGCAGTTTCAAGTTGCAATTCTTGCACTTCAAGCAAAGCATCGGTCTGAGCTAATCGCTCTGCTACTTGGGCCATGGATAAACCTTGACCCTTCAAAATTTGTACGGCCTGAACTCTTTCTAAAGCATCATCCGGGAAGAAACCCAAAACACGAGCGCCGCCCTCGTCTGCACTTGCAGACAAAGACTGCACCACCGGCTTGGGCAATATTCCAAGCTGGATGTAGTTGTTAAGGGTGGCGCGCGATATACCGGTTTGGTCTATCAGCGCCTTACTAGAAATCATTTATCTATCTGTCCAATAAAAAAGTAGTGGCCGGGAGGACATTTATACAGTTATTAGAGTGATTTAGACAGCATTTATCTGTATAAAAGTAGATTAATACTAGACAGTTAGTTGTCTAAATCCAACGATTTGTCTGTTTTATAACTTAGATATGTCTAATTAGACGACTACAGGAGGATATTTTTAAATTCCTGAGGGCTTAAGGGTTTGCTGTACAAATAGCCTTGTGCAAGTGTACAACCCATTTCTTGTAATAAGCGGGCTTGCTCTTGGGTCTCTACCCCTTCAGCAATCGACTCGAGACCAAGTCCTTTGGCCATTGAAATCATGGCAGCCACCAAAGAGGCATCCATGCTATTCGGCGCTAAAGATTTGACAAAGTGGGAGTCAATTTTTAAGTAGTCGAAATTGAAGTTTTTCAAGGATGCCAAAGAGGAGTAGCCCGTACCAAAATCGTCAACGCTAAATTTGCAGCCTGCTTCTTGTAACATCGCAATTTTTCTTAAGACCCGCTGAGTCTGAATGAGCATCATTCGCTCGGTAATCTCCAACACAATTCTCTGGGGAGAGACACCACTTTCCGTAATCCACTGAATCCATTCACTGCTGTTATGGTTGCTCGAATTAAACTGCGCAGCTGAAACGTTGATTGCAATTGACAAATTTTTGTTGTCACCCATGGTCTTCAAAAATACCAAGACTTCTTGCAATACCCAATCGCCAATTTCAACAATCAATCCGGATTCTTCGGCAATATCAATAAAGGATGCGGGTGCTACAACCTCACCCGTATCCCGGTGCCATCTCAATAAAGCCTCAGCATGATCGATCACACCGGTATTTAAATTGATAATGGGCTGATATTCCAAGCGAAATTGTTTCTTCGCCATGGCATCACGTAATTCAGAAATAATGCCCGCACGATAATTTGCCTTAAGCTGCAATGCAGTAGTGAAATATTGAAAACCATTTCTCCCATTGGCTTTGGCTGCATACATAGCCTGATCAGCACTCAGTAATAAAGCCTTACCATCGTTACCATCGTTGGGGTAAATTGACACCCCAAAGCTCGCGGTTGCATACACCATCTGGTCTTGAATGGGAATTGGTTCTATTAAATGTTTTAGGATCTGGCGAATGATGGGGTCTGCTTGCTCAGGCTTGTCTAACTGACCTAAGAGGATCACAAACTCATCACCACCAATTCGAGCGACAGTATCGGTATCTCTAACCTCAGATCTAAGACGTTGTGCCACAATTTTTAAAAGTTCGTCTCCAAAATCATGGCCACGACTATCGTTAATATCCTTAAAGTTATCAAGATCTATATAAATTACAGCTAGGCTACTTTGGGATCGGGCAGCCTGTTTAATTGACTGCTCAAGCCGGTCCAACATGAGGCGTCTATTTGGTAGGCCTGTCAAAGGATCAAAATTGGCTTGTTGGTTAATCAGTTCGCGCGCTTTGCGTTGGTCCGTCACCTCAGAAATCAGAGCGACCCGCTGCAGAGGGCTGCCCTCATGATCAAAGGTGGAGTAGATAGAGATAAAGCGCAGGGCCTCTTCGCCATCCTTCATTCTGATCCATGCCTGCCCTTCCCACCGTCCAACAGCCTCTAGGGAAGTAAAAATATCAGAGTAAGAACGGGCACCATGACGCTTGACGAGTAAATCTGAAAAGCCATGGCCTACTAAATCAGTGTCCTGAAAACCTGAAAATGCTTTGAAAGTATCGTTCGCCATGAGGATGCGATTGTCGGCATCGCTAATGACTACGGCATCGCCCATTGCGCGATACACTGCCGAAGTGACCTCAAGCAAATCATCTGAACGTCGTTGCTCTGTGACATCAACACCGTATATCACCATCCGATCAGAGGTTGAGAAACAGCCCCAGGAAATCAAGCGTACTGAACCATCCTTGCATGAGGTTCTGGTCTCCAAAGGAATAAATGGCACTCCCTGTTCTTGGGTCTCTTTTACCCTTTTGCTCCACTCCGCTTCGACTTCTGCGCGATAACCCACATCGGGATAGCCTAAGGACCACCAAGCGCTTGGTTGGGTAAAGTCACCTGTGACATATCCTAAAATTTTGGTGAACTGGGGATTGAGATAATCTATGACCTCAGTCTTCAGGTTGTAGGTGACCATCAAAATAGGCGTATTGCCGACAATCTCCCGAAAGCGCTCCTCAGACTGCAGAATCACTTTGGTGGCTTCCCATAAGCTTTGATTCTTGCGATGAAAACTTTCTACGACGATGCCACACAGCAATCCAGCCAATCCCATAAATCCTAAATAGACCCAAATTAACATGGGGCCAGGATGCGATATCAACTGGCGATCAAAGAATGCATCGCCATAATAGGCACCAAACATGGCCTGCACAATCAGCATCAAGAAATACAGCATCGATCCACGAGGACCAAAGCAATAGGCAAAGTAAGTCATGATGAGGATGGCGATATACCCACGACCGGTCAGGTCAACAAACTCCTTAAACCACCCCAAAAATACTGCTTGACCAATCAGAAATGCCAGGCCAAAAGACAAGATAAAAGAAATGTATTTGCGTCGGCCCCAAGATTGATCCCAGGACTGACACAAAATCAACATAATTGGCGTCACAAAAGCGAGCCCAAAAAAGTCGCCAGTAAACCACTTTGCATAAACCATCAATAGGTTCTCTGATGTCAGTAAGCCAGCCCAGATGAGGAATTGGATATTGAGTGTGGTAGCCAAGACGGCGCCTACTACGCTGGCTCCAAGCAAGCGACCATAGTCGCTAAGTGATTGCAGATGAAGATTAAATTTGCTTTGAAGAGTAAGACGAGCGAGCAAAAAGTATGTCGCGAAGCAACCTAAAAGACTGCCAAATGCGAGTTGCATACCCATGAATAAATCATGGCCACCTCCCATCTCGCCTAATGTCGCACCCACAAATAAAAACGGCCAGTATTGCACTCCAAGAACAAGCAACATTCCCAAAGCAATGCCTGCAGGAATCCAAATAACGCTCTCACCGACAACGCCAGAAAAATATTTCAGAATGAAAACGGAAATCAATGCATGCGCTATAGCCGCCGCTATAGCAAAGGCGACACCCTTCTTCGTAAATTGGGAAGAAGAAAAAGGAAGGAAGGAAAGCGTCAAAGCATTAACTAAAGTTATATTGAATTAGAAAGGCTGGTGTGAATGTCTCACCCCGAACTATAGCTAACTTTTACTAGTTTCTCTCTTGAAAAGAGGGGCTGAGGAGCTGTAGTGGCGTGTAATTCGGATAATTAGTAGATATATACTAACAAAATACGGTTTATTTATCGCTTACACAACGAAAGCCGATATAAACCACCCCAATCTCAGCGAGCTTCGATTCCACATCAGACTCTTGCTGTCTATCTGGACCGTACCACCAAGAAGCGCCCCGAGTGATGTAGCCACCATTTTTTTCAGTAGCCGTCCACTCCCAAACATTGCCACCCATGTCATACAGTCCATTCACACCCGGCTTTGTGCTACCCGCGATGACATGGCCAGTTCCGCGGTTGAGTGCACCTGCTGGGGCGAGTCCTTTGTAATCACCACAGCCACTTAAACAATGGGAAGGGCTTGGATTGCTACCACCTGGAAATGGATAGCGCTGTCCTTTTATATATCCCGCAGGTGGATTGGCTCTTTGCTCCAAGAATGCAGCACTGATCCATTCTCCTTCGGTGGGTAAGCGTTTGCCGTAATAACGACAAATGGATTCAGCCTCTTTTTGGTTCAGGTGCACCGCCGGTTCAGCATCATTTGCTGGGACGCCATACGGTGTTTTCCAAGTCCAGCCTGCCTTCTTTACAAAGCCGGCTTGATAAGAAAGACCGCCCCCATTTTTCTCGGCCTGACTAGTGAAGCCTGTTGCATTAGCGAAACCTTTGACATCAGCAATCGTCATCTCAGTTTGGTCCCAAGCCAAATTCCCTATTTGCACAGTAGCGATCGAAGAGCTTGGCGCAGCTTGACTCGCAGAAGGCTTCAGCATGAAATACAAGGCCACAGCGCTGAGCAATAGGCCAAACAGAATCGCAGTGATGTCAAACTTTTTCATGGTGACTACTGTAATAGAAAAGGCTCCAATCAAGAGCCTTTTAATAATAAATAGTGGGGCGAACGACGGGGCTCGAACCCGCGACAACCAGAATCACAATCTGGGACTCTACCAACTGAGCTACGTCCGCCGTTGATGAGATGACATTATAGCTTTTAGCTCAAAAACCTGTCAAAAATAGCGTTGCTAGCTTTTACCTTAGGCACTTTCTAACTCAAAAGCCGCCCAGTCACCTAAGGTGAGACTGGCATCTAAGAAAAAATCCGCAATCGCTGCTGTGCTCTGTACCTTGCCTAGGGCATGGTGATCAGAGAGCCGCTGGCGCCAATATCTTGATCCGGCCCTACCGTGGGCTAGGCCTAGGATATGTCTAGTGAAGGCACCAATGTAAAACGGTTTTTGTTTGGCTTGGCATTCATCAAACCACGCTTGCACTTGTTTTACTAAGCCAATTTGAATGCGGTGCCATTCGGTCTCGCTAAAGAGATAGCCTGCGGCTTCACCATTGCTATTCACCAGATCATCCCAACCCAGCAACATCGCAGGAAAATGGTACGCCGCCCTACCCACCATAAAACCATCGAAGTCATCCCAGTTGCCTGCGATCTGTTCATTGGTTTCTAGGCCTCCATTGAGCAAGACTTTAAGATGAGGGAATTGTTTTTGGGCATCTAACCTCAGCTTGGCAGCCACCTCATACCGCAATGGGGGTTTGCTGCGATTCTCTTTGGGGGATAAGCCTTTGAGTACTGCATTGCGTGCATGAATCGTGACCTGGCTGGCACCGGCATCTGCCACCGCCAATATGAAATCCAGTGCAAATTGATAATCTTTTTCTGAGCTAGACGCATCCATTGAATCCAATCCCAGTCTATGTTTAACCGAGATCGGAATATCTACCGCACTTCTCATCGCTTTAACGCAATCTGCCACCAAATGGGGTTCGGCCATCAAGCAGGCACCAAAAGCACCCCGTTGTACTCTTTCTGATGGACAGCCGCAATTGAGGTCAATCTCATCGTAGCCCCACTGCTGCGCTAACTCTGCTGACTGAGCTAAGTCTTGAGGCTCTGAACCGCCTAATTGCAGTACTACTGGATGTTGGTCTTGCGAATAATCTAAATGGCGTGGAAGGTCACCATGCATCAAGGCACCGGTTGTGACCATCTCGGTATAAAGGACCGCCTCTTTTGTCAAGGTGCGATGAAAAGAGCGGCAATGGCGATCCGTCCACTCCATCATGGGTGCAACAGCCAATCTTTTATTCTCTTTATTTTTCACGGACACTTTGAGTCATTCGTTTGATAGCAATGATTTTAGTGTCTTTCGGCTAAAAGCAAGATAAAGCTGTGGCAGATGCCATCCAATTCATAAAAGTCAGTTACTAAATAAGCGCAGCCAGAATCATATATTGAGCGCAACTATCAATGCACAAATACCCCAAAACAAGGGATATTCACACCCACGATTTGTCCACAACCAAGTCTTATTGACTTTGTAATCAACAAGGGCAGCAACAAACATGAAAGCGGCAGTAAAGCCTGCTGCATAGGGCGCAAAAATACCAACGACTAAGGAAATACCAATAACGATTTCAAAAGCAGTTGTAAAGTAAACGAATAACTTAGCTTGTGGGAAACCAGCAGATTCAAAAAAACCTACTGAAGCAGCGGGATTACGTATTTTTGCAGCCGCATTCGGCAACATGAATAAGCCACAAATTATTCTCAGTACTACATAGCCATTGCTCAGATCAAAGTCAAACATCATCAGCCTTATGAAACCTTAGTCACTGGTCGGCATATCCCAAATAAACCAATCACTTCTCCATCCTTGTTGCGGATTGGGGTTTTTTGAGTCTCTACAAAAACTCTTCTTCCATCAGGATACTGAATCCATTCCTGATTTCGAGTTTCTTGTTTCAGTGCCAACATTTTTAAATCATTGTTATGGTAAATCTCGGCACTTTCTTTAGGGAAGATATCTAAATCGGATTTGCCAATCATTTGACTGACTGGTTTTCCAATCAACTCCGCCCATGCCAAGTTACCTCCCTGATATAGCCCATTTAAATCTTTATAAAAAATCACTTCAGGCATCAGATCGATAACATCACTCAATTGAATATTCATCTTATCTCCATGATCTAAGAGTACGTCTCAGCTTTGTTGATTATTAATTACCCTAGTAAGCATATCAGACCCCCTACCCCCCGATCAGTTCCGTTGACCCCTCTGGCTGCTCTGGAGCTAGAAGCAATCACTCACCCCAGCTAGGCTAGGGTTCGCAAGTGCTTTACGACCCATTAGTGGTGTTAGCAGACAAGAAAAAACCCGCTCGAAGGCGGGTCCGCGTTTAAAAGTAAAAAACTTTTAAGGCTTTGGATTCATGCGATAAAGCAATACTAAGTCATTGCGATGATATGGTTCAGCTAAATCATCGGCAACATCAGCCAAGAATGCTGCAAAATCTTGAGTGTCTTCTAGGGATGCAGCATGAGCAGCATTTTCCCAAATACCAAAACCTTCAATCGTATTTTGCGCTTGGTTGCCAACAATAATGACGTCATGAAGATCAGCATTATGAGCCAAAACTTCTGAAGCAAATTGATGATAACGATCACATACCTTTTGATAACTTCCAGGATTCGTTTTTAACCAACTATGTCCAACATGTGCCATATAAATTCTTTCATCGTAAAAGCTATTACCTAATTGCAATTAGCTGTGTTGATACTACCTAAAATTGATATCAATTAAATGACAAAACTGACTCAATCAGCAACCTAGGGCAAACTTGATTGGCATGTCCTTTCGGGGCTGTGACATATCTTACCCTAAGGCTTCCACTCAAACCGCGGGGAGAATGGCTACAAAGCAAAACCCATTGAATACAGTGGATTTTTGCTCAATCTACAAATAAAGCATCATGAAGATTAAGTTAGTATAAATATACTAGTTATTAGGCGATTCCTAGCGCTTGTTTACTCAAGAACGAGCGCGCTTCATTCGTCAATGGATCGATGAAATGGATTTCCTTTGCTAGCAACTGCAATCGTTTTGAGAAGTCCAGATCATATTCTTGATAAGGCGTGAGAACAGGGTAGATCTGATCATTCTGAATCGGAATATGGAGGGCATTGAGGTGGCAGCGCAGTTGATGCTTTTTGCCGCTCCCAGGAGTTAAGCGATATTTAGCCCAAGGTTGATGTATTTCTAGCAACTCTATAAAGGTATCCGTATTCGGTTCGCCCTGCACTTCCTCCATCTGTAAAAAGTGCTCAGACTCTTCAATCCTACTTTGATAGGTCATGGGCAGTCTCTGCATAAGCGCCTCTGAATAGGGTGCAATTGCTTCGTATACCTTTTTAACAGCCCGATCTCTAAATAAATTTTGATACAGCGCTCTTTCATCTGGCTTGACAGAAAAGAGAACTAAGCCAGCGGTATCTCGATCGATGCGATGAATCGGACTAAGCGTTTGTATACCGGTTTTTTTCTTGAGGCGATTCAATAAGGTTTGATGTAAATACAGGCCGCTGGGTGTTACTGGTAAAAAGTGGGGTTTATCTGCTACTACCAGATGCTCATCCTGAAATAAGATCACTTCCTCAAAAGGGATCTCCGGCTCTCTAGCTAGGCGCCTGAAATACATTAAGTGAATATTGGGTCGATAGGCCTCTAAGGCCTGGACTGAGTGACCTTCCTCTGTCAACACTAAGCCTGCATCAAATCGCTCTACCCACTCATTTTTTTCAATATGGGGGAATGCCTTAATAAAGAAATCCAGCAGATTGGGATACGTCGCATCTGCAGGTAAATAGACACGCGAAGAAGAGACTCCCTCGGAATTGACTTTCATTGCTCACTTCTATTGATGGTTGTTTTAACGCTTTATTCCTTTGTTTCTTTATCCCTTTAACTTCGCCTGCAACTCGCGAGCCAACTCCAAAGTCCCTTCGTATCCAGAGCGCATATGTGCTGGCAGGTCTGGATCACCAACCATGGTGCCTAAGGTTTCAACAATGCTGTAAATCAACCCTTTGGCAGCACCAGCAGCGATGGTGCTGTTCTCTACAGCCTCATCAATATGATTGACGGCGTCTAAGAAATAATCATGTCCAGGTAAACCGTCTGAATCCAATGGTTCTTGAGTCATTTACATCCCTTCATCTAATTACTGAGAATATTAATCTATTCTGAGATCGTTACTATTGATGAGTAGCTTACCATCATGAGCAATACCTTTAATCAGTTTCTTTTCTGCAGCAGATAAAAGCATCAGCTGGTGATGAGAGAAGTGCTCTAAAGCATCACCAAATACCGCATCTGGATCGATATCTTCAAGCGCCTCGTAACTAAAGTGACACTCGACATTCTTCCCATCGACTGTAGCTAGATAAGCTACGCCACCATCTATAGCCAGACTCGCTGGCCCTATGAACATAATATTCATAACATTTGATCCGCTTTGTAGAAAAACTTGCGTGCATACGCTAAGATTTCTTTATCGCTTGGATGATCAACAGTTTCTACACCAACAATCTTCTCGGCTACCTTCGGATCATGATGATGAGCATGCTTAATCAGCTCTAATTTGGCGGATCCTGGACCAATCACCAGAATCTCTTTTGACAGCACTACAGCTTGCATAACGGAATGTAGATATTTTGAATCCAATTCTAATTTACCGCTTCCAACTGCCCCACCCTTGTGGTGTAAATGGGCATGGCTTGACTTAGTCTTAATTACTTCAGCCTCACTTGCCTCCTCACTCAAAAACAGGACGTGGGCTTCTTGATGGTCGATCCAGATGACTGCATGATTTAATGACATTGCTATCCTAGCGTGATGATGGTGAATCTTTCACCATACTCTTAAATAGTGATAGAAGCATGAAGCCACTTGATTTAAGTCAAATTAAAGCGCTCTATCAAACTTTAAAAGTGGTGATTGGCAAATAAAGAAATTGAGCATCAAATATAGAGAAACATAACCGCCCGAAGGCGGTTATGTTATTGAACTTCTGATGCCATTGAACTACTTTAGGCAATCTTGCGTTTAGTCTGCGTAGATACCAGCAGCTTTAATAATGGGTGACCACAAATCAATCTGTGCTTTGAGGTGTTTCTTCAGGCCTTCAGGGGTGGCATTCGCTTGTGATGGAATCTCAACACCTAATTCAGCCATGTGTTGCTTGTAGATTGGATCTTGAATAGCGCCTTGCAATGCTTTGGCTAACTTGTCCATCTCTCCTTTTGGTGTGCCCTTCGGTGCATACACACCATGCCATACCTTGACTTCAAAGTTCTTCAAGCCCTGCTCGTTCAAAGTAGGAATCTTGTCAAATGCTTTAATGCGTTGCATGGTGGTTGTGCCATAAGGCTTAACCGCATTGGTAGCTAACTGCCCAGAAAGATTCGTTGTCTGATCACACATCAACTGCACTTGACCGCCAATCAAATCCGTCAAAGCAGGCGCCGTTCCTTTGTAAGGCACGGTGGTTAAATCCAGCTGAATTCGGCTCATAAAGAGTAGGCCGCATAAGTGACTAGCAGAACCGATACCCGCATTTGCATAAGCAATCTTCCCAGCATTTGCCTTCATATAGGGCAGCAATTCTGGATAGTTTTTAGGAGGCAGGTCTTTATTACCAACCAGAATCATCGGCACGTCAGCCACTTGGCCAACGTATTCATAATCAGTCATCGGGTCAAAGCCCAAGTTCTTATACAAGGCAGGAGCAGTAGACATGCCAATATGGTGGATCAGCAAGGTATAGCCATCGTTCTTAGAATTAATCACGCGTTTTGCTGCAATCGTGCCACCGGCACCAGGACTGTTATCTACAATCACTTGGCCTTTGAGTTGCTTGCCCATCGCGAGTGCGAGTTCACGGGCTACTTTATCGGTTGGGCCACCAGCGGAAAATGGAACCACTAAGGTGATTGGACGATCACCAGGAAAATCAGCGGCATGTGCAGCAGAAATACTGACACTAAATACACACAGTGAGATAGCAGCAAAACTGGAAATACGGGAAATTAAAAGAGGCGTTTTCACGGGATTTCTAACCTTTCGCGGTTTTACGTTCAAACTAGTAGTTTATAACTAAACACCCCCGAAATAACGCTCTTTAATCCCTAAGGCGACGCTTACCAGCCCAATCATGATCGGAACCTCAACCAAAGGCCCTATCACTGCTGCAAAAGCAGCCCCCGAATTAATACCAAAGACTGCAATCGCGACGGCAATGGCTAACTCAAAGTTGTTACTGGAGGCCGTGAACGATAAGGTGCAGCAGCGTTTGTAATCAATACCCATCTTGGCTGTGAGCGCAAAGGTCAAGATAAACATCACGCCAAAGTAAATCAACAAGGGAATGGAGATCGTTAAAACATCGCCTGGGAGCTCAAGGATTAACTTCCCTTTGAGGCTAAACATCACAACGATGGTAAATAACAATGCTATTAAAGTGATTTTGCCAATCTTTGGCACAAAGTGTTCGTGATACCACTCTTTAGAAACAAACTTAAGCATCACAAATCGGGTTAGCAAGCCTGCGATGCAAGGTATACCGAGATAGATAAAGACGGTCTTTGCAATCTCACCAATTGTGATACTGACGTTTGTTCCAGAAAGCCCAAATAGTGGCGGCAATACTGTCAAGAATATATAGGCATAGAGGCTAAAGAATAAGACCTGAAAAATGGCATTAAATGCCACTAAGCCTGCGGCATATTCTGTTGAGCCCTTAGCAATATCGTTCCATACAATCACCATGGCAATACACGGCGCAATCCCAATTAATATGAGCCCCGCCATATATTCTGGTTGATTAGGTACAAAAGTAATTGCGAGAAAGAACATAAAGATGGGCGCAATAATCCAATTCATCAGAAAAGCAATGGCAAAGATCTTCTTGTCTCTAAATACCTGTGGTAAATCTTCATACCTCACCTTCGCAAATGGGGGATACATCATCAAGATCAAGCCAATAGCAATCGGGTAGTTAGTGCTACCTACCTGAAAGGAGTTGATGAGACCCTCTACCCCTGGAAAGAAATAGCCCAAGCTAATACCTAGCGCCATAGCTGCGAAGATCCAGACTGTGAGATAACGGTCTAGAAAGGAAAGTTTTTTGGTAAGTGAACTCATACTGTGGTGTGGATTTCCCGCAAACTGATTGAATTTAGTTTATCTAAAGGTAAAGAAGCTAAGATATCAATGCGCTCTTTTAAGCCGTTCAAGACGCTGACAAAAGCCGTTTTCTTTTCTAGATCGGTACCTTGCACTTGTGACGGATCAGGAAACCCCCAATGGGCTGTTACTGGCTGGCCTGGCCAAAATGGGCATTGCTCCCCGGCCGCGTTATCACAAACCGTAATAATGAAATCCATCTTCGGGGCATCTGGCTCAGCAAATACATCCCAACTTTTAGATCTGAGTAAGTGCGTATCAACACCCAATTCTTTTGCAATTTCCATTGTATAGGGATTGATGCTTGTGCCAGGCGTTGAGCCTGCAGAGAAGCCCTTCAGCTTACCGCTTGGATGGGTTGATGCTAGGGCTTCACCAATAATCGAGCGCGCCGAATTATGGGTGCACAAAAATAGAATGTTGTAGGTTTTCATATGGCTTTCACTTTCTTTATTACTTTAACGGGCATGCAAGTATTGCCACCACAACAGTTGTCCAATAAAAACTCACTTAAATCTTGAACGAGCTTGGCATTGGGGCGATAGATCAGATTACGACTTTGTCTTTCCACCAAGAGCAAATCAGCCAGCACCAACTCTTTGAGGTGAAAACTGAGCGTGGCATTGGGAATGCCTAATTTCTCAATAATTTGGCTGGGCGTAAGGCCCTCATTTCCCCGCTGAACAATTAAACGGAAAATATTCAGTCGGGATTCTTGACCCAGCGCCAAGAAGGCCTGTATTGCATGAGTGTTTTTCATATTTCCAATTATATAGAAATATATATGACTAATTGATGACAATAAAAAAGCCACCCGCAGGTGGCTTTTAAGGCTGCTTTCATTGTTTACTCGCGTGATGCCTTCTTACGATCGTGCTCCTTGAGGTAGCGCTTACGAACACGCACACTCTTTGGTGTTACTTCAACCAATTCATCATCGCTAATAAATTCTACGGCGTATTCCAAGGTCAAATCAATTGGGGTTACCAAGCGCACTGCTTCATCAGTACCAGAAGAGCGCACGTTCGTTAATTGCTTACCCTTAATTGGGTTAACAACTAAATCGTTATCCCGACTATGAATACCAATCACCATACCTTCATAAACAGGGTCACCATGTTTTACGAACATGCGACCACGGTCTTGCAATTTCCAAATCGCGTAAGCAACCGCTTCGCCATCATCTTGACTGATCAATACACCGTTATGGCGCTCACCCAAAATACCATCTTTAGCAGGTGCATAAGAATCAAAGGTATGACTCATTAACCCGTTACCGCGGGTCATGGTCATAAAGTCCCCTTGGAAGCCGATCAAGCCACGCGCAGGAATACGGTATTCAAGACGGGTACGACCTTTGCCGTCACTCACCATGTCTTGCAACTCACCCTTACGCTTACCCAAGTCTTCCATCACGGCGCCTTGGGTAGCATCTTCCACGTCAACGGTTAAATTCTCATACGGCTCCATCTTCACACCATCTTCTTCATGGAACACTACGCGCGGACGAGAAACTGCCATCTCATAACCTTCGCGACGCATGGTTTCAACCAAGATCGTCAAATGCAACTCACCACGACCAGATACTTCAAACACCGTATCGTCATCGGTTTCTTTTACGCGCAAGGCCATATTGGACTTCAATTCGCGGTCTAAGCGCTCACGAATTTGACGGCTAGTTACAAACTTACCTTCACGCCCTGCAAACGGACTGGTGTTTACCATAAAGTTCATGGTCAAGGTTGGCTCATCAATTTTGAGCATTGGCAACGCATCCGGTTTATCAACCGCACAAACGGTTGTACCAATCGCCAACTCTTCAATACCATTAATCAAGGCAATATCACCCGCAATCGCTTCTTCAACGATTTCACGCTCGAGACCCTTGAACTTCAATACCTGATTTACACGGCCTTTGAATGGCACACCATCTGGACCATTTAAACAAATCACTTCCATGCCCGATTTAACGCGGCCACGGTTGATACGACCAATACCAATCTTGCCGACATAACTGTTGTAGTCAATGGAGGAAATTTGGAACTGTAAAGGACCATCTGGATCATCATCACGGACAGGAACATGTTCTAAAACAGCGTCAAACAAAGGACGCATGTCACCCTCACGAATATCTTCACTCATACCTGCATAGCCGTTTAAGCCTGATGCATAAATGATTGGGAAGTCGAGCTGCTCTTCGGTAGCGCCAAGTTTGTCAAACAACTCAAAGGTAGCGTTAATCACGTAATCACAACGTGCACCTGGACGATCCACTTTGTTGATTACTACGATCGGCTTCAGACCCAGTGCCAAGGCTTTCTTGGTAACGAAACGGGTTTGGGGCATTGGGCCTTCAACTGCATCAACCAAGAGCAAAACACCATCAACCATCGAGAGAACGCGCTCTACTTCACCACCGAAGTCCGCATGTCCTGGGGTATCCACAATGTTGATGTGAGTACCGTCGTATTCCACTGCACAGTTCTTAGACAAAATAGTAATGCCACGCTCTTTTTCCAAATCGTTTGAGTCCATGACGCGTTCGGTCATTTTTTCATTGGAACGGAAGGTGCCTGATTGGCGCAAGAGTTGGTCAACCAAAGTAGTTTTACCGTGGTCAACGTGGGCGATGATGGCGATATTACGAAGTGCGCGTTTAGTCATGTGAAGCTTCTAAAGTGAATAGTAGGATGGGATTGAGGTTAATAAATAAATAAGTCAAATTCATTAATGGGCCTGAGAAATCAAACGCTTGGGATGCAATACCCCCGAGCGCCAATCAGCAGTACCAATAAAATTATGGGGCGCAGCCGTAGCGCGATAAATACGCACCAATGCTTCGATCGAGGGTAGATTGAGTGGAACCCGTTGCCCCATCTCTAAGCGCTTAGCTTGTTGTTCATCCACGGTTAAATGCGGCAAGGTTTGTAACAAGGCATCTACTGGCAATATATAGCTAGCGCTATTTTGTGTGCCACTCTGAATAGACTCAATCGTAAATGACTGTTCTAAAGTGAGGTGCCCTACTTCGGTACGACGTAAGCCCACTAAATGGGCGCCACAAGCCAATGCATTACCAAGGTCTTCTGCCAGCACCCGAATATAGGTGCCTTTGCTGCAACTCACTTCTAAAGTCGCTTCAGGCCACTGAATATTAGTCCAGCGAATGTGATGAATCGTAATATCCCGCGGCGTACGCTCTAATTCAATACCAGCGCGTGCATATTCGTATAAAGGCTTGCCATCCCGCTTGAGCGCTGAATACATCGGCGGCACTTGTGCAATCAGCCCAGTAAATTGAGAGAGCAATGCATCTAATGCGTTTCGGATGTCAGCTTCATTGCCAAAGCTAGGCAAAGGCAACTCTTCGATAACCTGACCCTCAGCATCGCCAGTATCCGTGCGTGATCCAAATTTCACACGCGCGATATAAGTCTTATCGGCCTCTAGCAAGTCTTGTGAATACTTCGTCGCTTCGCCCAAGCAAATCGGCAAAAGACCAGTAGCCATAGGATCTAAAGTACCGGTGTGACCTGCTTTTTCGGCATTAAGGGCGCGCTTAACTGCAGTTACTGCACCCTGAGAACTCATTCCCATAGGCTTATCCAGTAACACTACACCGTCGATCCGAATAGCCATGAGTTAACTATTCTCGTCTTTATGATCGCTCTCTACAGCTTGATCGATCAATCGAGACATCTCTATGCCATGCTCAACAGAGCTGTCATAGTGAAAATGCAAAGTAGGGACAGTATGAATATGTAAGCGCTTAAACAACAAGGAGTGAAGATACCCTGCTTTTTCCTGCAAGGCTTTTAAGGCATGCTCTGGCTCAGCGCCTAAAACCGTAAAAAATACTTTGGCATGCGCCAAGTCTGGCGTTAACTCAATACTTTGAAGCGTAATCAAGCCTAAGCTAGGACTACGCAACTCACGCGGAATCAGCTCGGCCAAGTCTCGCTGAATTTGATCGGCGAGACGCTGGTTACGATGAGGACTGGTTTTATGCATCTTGTGCAGTCTTAGAGTGAGCGAGCAACTTCCGTTACTTCGAACACCTCAAGCTGATCACCTTCTTGAATGTCGTTGTAGCCTTTTAATGACAAGCCACACTCCACACCAGCACGCACTTCTTTAGCATCATCTTTAAAGCGCTTGAGTGAATCCAACTCACCAGACCAGATAACCACATTGTCACGCAAGAGACGAACACTGGAAACACGCTTGACAATACCATCAACTACCAAGCAACCCGCAATGGCGCCCACTTTAGATACCAAGAAGACTTGACGGATTTCAACCATACCGGTGATTTCTTCTTTCTTATCCGGAGTCAACATGCCACTGAGAGCTAATTTCACTTCGTCTACTGCGTCATAAATAATGTTGTGATAACGAATATCGACACCATTGTTCTCGGCTAACTTGCGTGCAGCAGCATCAGCACGGGAGTTAAAGCCGATGATCACTGCTTTAGAAGCGACGGCCAAGTTCACGTCGGTCTCAGTAATACCGCCCACCGCTGCGTGAACAATTTGTACTTTGACTTCTGGAGTAGAGAGCTTCATTAAGGACTGCGCCAAGGCTTCTTGCGATCCTTGTACATCTGCCTTGATGATCAAAGGCAATAACTTTGCCTCTATTGCGCCCTCTTCCATATTTTCCATCATGGTCTCGAGCTTGAATGCCTGCTGCTTAGCCAACTTCACATCGCGGAACTTGCCTTGACGGAAGAGTGCGATCTCACGTGCTTTACGCTCATCCGGAACTACTTGGACTGATTCACCTGCAGCAGGAACTTCTGATAGACCTTGAATCTCTACTGGAATAGATGGGCCAGCCTCATTACAGGGCTTGCCATTCTCATCTATCATCGCGCGCACACGTCCAAATGTAGAGCCTGCCAAGAGCATATCGCCGCGCTTGAGAGTTCCAGACTGAACCAAAACGGTTGCTACTGGACCCTTACCTTTATCGAGACGCGCTTCAATGACCAAGCCTTGTGCCGGAGCATCTCTTGGAGCTTTGAGTTCCAAAATTTCAGCTTGCAAGAGCACATTCTCTAACAACGCATCAATACCTTCACCCGTTTTGGCAGATACTGAAATAAATGGCACATCGCCACCGTATTCTTCTGGTACTACCTGCTCTGCCACTAACTCGGTCTTCACACGATCCGAATTCGCTTCCGGCTTATCAATCTTGTTAATTGCAACTACCATCGGCACGCCACCAGCAACAGCATGGTGAATCGCTTCTTTGGTTTGTGGCATCACGCCATCATCTGCAGCAACAACCAAGATCACGATATCCGTTGCTTTAGCACCGCGCGCTCGCATTGCCGTAAAAGCTTCGTGACCTGGGGTATCTAAGAAAGTTATCATGCCGCGTGGTGTTTCTACGTGGTACGCACCAATGTGCTGGGTAATACCACCCGCTTCACCGGTTGCTACCTTCGCTGCACGTATCTTGTCGAGCAAAGAAGTTTTACCGTGGTCAACGTGACCCATCACCGTTACTACTGGTGGACGTGGTAATAACTCGGCATCATGTCCAGCGGTACCGATATCGAAATCTGGATCATCCAATTTAGCCGCATGGGCTTTATGACCCAT
Source organism: Polynucleobacter alcilacus (assembly GCF_018881545.1). Classification (GTDB taxonomy): domain Bacteria; phylum Pseudomonadota; class Gammaproteobacteria; order Burkholderiales; family Burkholderiaceae; genus Polynucleobacter; species Polynucleobacter alcilacus. Next base: position 1,962,738 of record NZ_JACVQD010000001.1, on the reverse strand, counting down.
TTCTTCAACGATGATCATCGCCGTATCTTGATCGAGCACTTGATTGATGGTAACCATCTGACCCATACCCATCAATAACTTAATCACTTCCGCACTCTTCACTGCCATTGCATGCGCTAACTCAGCAACAGTGATTGTTTCAGGAACTTGCACATCATGAATCACTGGTTCCGTTGGAACTTGGAAATTGGTATCAACGTTGGCTTCAGCAATTTGGCGTTGCTTTTTACGACCGCCGCCTGAGCGCCAGCCACCAACACCACCGGATGAATCACCACGAGTCTTCAGACCACCTGGTTTCTTGGCACCTTCTTCTTGCCAAGTAGAGGAGGTTTCAGAAGACTTAATCGTTTTACCGCCGACTTTTGCTACAGCCTTCTTCTTATCGTCGGCACCTTCTGCTTTAGCAGGTTTGTGCAAAGTACCTTTTTTCGCTTCTTCTGCAGCAATTTCACTTGGCGCCTTAAGAATGCGAGCAGGGGCACTCATCATGTCGCGAATTGCCAAAGCTTCAGCTTCAGCAGCAGCACGACGAACCCGAATTTCTGCTAATTCTTTTTCTTTACCAGCGGCTAGTTCTTTTGCAGCTTTATCACTTTGCACCTTCTTTTCAACAGCGGCTGCAGCAGTAGCTTTGTCTACCGATTGAACTTCATCAGTAGGTTGTACTAACTCTTTTTGGCGAGCCTCTTGAGCTGCCTGCATTTCTGCTTCTTGACGAGCTAATAATTCGGCTTGACGAACTGCTTCAGCTGCGCGCTTCTCTAACTCTTCATCAGAAAGAATGGATTTAGTTAACGCTGCAGGGGCAGCCACATTTACTGGGGCCTCTTCAACTACAGGAGCTTTATCCCCCGCTTTTACTAGTACACGCTTTTTACGAACCTCAACTTGAACGGTACGCGTACGACCAGCAGAATCTGCCTGACGAATCTCCGAATTCTCGCGCTTGATTAAAGTAATTTTTTTACGAGCGCCAGTATCGGCATTGCCGTGTGCTTTTTGCAAATGCTCGAGCAGCACAGTTTTATCCTTCTCCGTAATACTCTCGTCTTCAGAACTTTTATCGATCCCAGCTGCCTTCAATTGCTCCAAGAGGTCAGCCGCGGTTCTTTTCAGTTCCTTAGCAAGTACTTTTACTGTTGTTGTTGCCATGCACTACTTCCTCTCATGAAGTAAACCAATGTTCGCGCGCTTTCATGATGAGCGTTTTCGCAGTTTCTTCGTCAATTTGTGTCGCCTCAACCAGCTCATCAACAGCTAGTTCAGCAAGGTCGTCACGGGTGTGAACTTGATTATCAGCAAGCTTAGCAATCAATTCCGTTGTCATTCCCTCTAAGGAACGCAAGTCTTGAGACACTTCACCAACACGCTCTTCTTTTGCTAACTCCATCGTCAGCAATGAATCACGCGCACGGGTGCGGAGCTCATTCACGGTATCTTCATCAAATGAATCGATTTCTAACATTTCTGAAAGTGGCACGTAAGCTACTTCCTCTAATGTATTGAAACCTTCTTCAATCAAAATATCTGCCACTTCTAGGTCAACGTCTAATTTGTCCATAAACAACTGACGTACAGAAGAAGCTTCTTTTTCGATCTTCTCAGCAGACTCTTCAGGGGTCATGATGTTGATCTGCCAACCAGTCAAATCGCTCGCTAAACGGACGTTTTGTCCGCTACGACCAATGGCGATTGCTAAATTTTCGTCATCAACCACTACGTCCATCGCATGACGCTCTTCGTCAACTACGATTGAGGAGACTTGTGCTGGGGCCAAAGCGCCAATCACAAACTGCGCTGGGTCTTCAGACCACAACACGATATCTACAGCTTCGCCAGCTACTTCGTTACGAACTGCGGTCACGCGTGTACCACGCACACCGACACAGGTACCGATTGGATCGATACGCTTGTCATAAGTGACGACTGCAATCTTGGCACGCACACCAGGGTCACGAGCTGCGCCTTTAATCTCTAACAGGCCCTGCTCCATCTCTGGAACTTCGTTCTCGAACAACTTGATTAAGAAATCAGGACAAGTTCGGGAGAGTTCGATTTGTGGGCCACGGGCTTCACGATCTACTTTAAGGATGTAAGCACGGACACGGTCACCAGAACGTAAATTCTCTTTTGGAATCATTTGATCACGACGGAGCAATGCTTCGACGCGACCAGATTCAATAATCAAACCATTTTTGTCAGCACGTTTAACGGTACCCGTCATGACTTTTTCGCCACGATCTAGGTAGTCGTTCAAAATTTGCTCACGCTCAGCATCACGAATGCGCTGCAAGATCACTTGCTTGGCCGCTTGTGCGCCGATACGTCCGAATGCTAAGGATTCGATTTGTTCTTCAATATAGTCGCCCACTTCCATATCAGCAAGCTGCTCTTGGGCTTCAAATTGCAGAATCTCTTTATCTGGCTCTTGCAGGCCGGCTTCATTTGGAACCACCAACCAGCGACGGAAGGTTTCATATTCACCAGATTCACGGTCAATCGCAACGCGAATATCCACATCCTCTGATGCATAGCGTTTCTTAGTGGCCGATGCCAGCGCCATTTCTAGCGCCTCGAACACAATAGCTTGATCAACGTTCTTTTCACGCGCTAAGGCGTCTGCCAACATGAGAACTTCTCGACTCATGACTTTCTTCCTTTGAAATCAATAACAGGGACCAACCGGGTTTTATCAACCTCGGCTAAAGAAAACTCCAATTGAGAGGGCTGACCATCAGCACCCTCGAATACCAAACCAAATTTCGCATCAGGTGAGTTCAACTCACCAGTCAGCAAACCTTGCAACACACCACGAAAATTCTTACGACTGCCTACGGCAACACGCAACTTCAAATCTACTTCCATTCCAGCAAAGCGCTCATAATCCTGCGCACTCTTCACAGGGCGATCTAAGCCTGGTGAAGAAATCTCTAAGCGCTCGTAAGGAATGTTCTCAACTGGCAAGGCATAACTCAGTTGATGACTCACCTTTTCGCAATCGAGGACAGAAATCAAACGCTCATAATCCGGGTTTTCAATCGTGACGCGCAGCAACCCTCCGGCTTCACGTTCGACATCGACCAACGTGTAACCTAAGTTTTCCAGCTCTGCAGAAATGACCTGCTGATCCTTCACGACTCCCCTTCATACCAAAATTGGCAAAAAAAAATGGGCTTCAAAGCCCATATTCTCGAAATTCAGAACAGGCCGACTTACGTTGATCGCAACATCAGTCGGTAAACACTAAAAACAGTAACAGTTTGCTGTCAGTGCAAAATTATAGCTGATTTCTAGGGAAAACTGTTAGAAATCAGATGCTTTCGCCCGGATTACGGGGCTTTCTGGGGCCCTTATTAAAGGGTTTTCGTCCTTTTGGTGCGCCCCGTTTAGGGCCATTTCCGGGACTTTGAGGGTCTCCAGTCACAAAAGCAGACTGGCCATGATGCACTTTTTTAGCTTTATTGCGGCCTTGGCCATTTCCTCCCTGCCCGCCTTGACCTCCAGCTTGACCGGGTCTACCACCCTGAGTACGGCCACGGAAAGGGCCGCGCCCTTCAGCTGCACCGCCACCACCAGGTTTTCCACCACGGCCTTGATGGGTGAGGCCGTTATGGCCACTTGCCAGTGTCAATGCGTCACGTGAGCCCCAATAAGATACCGAAGTTTGCATCGGATCTGGCTGGAAATCAGCGCTTGCAGGGTTGCGATCGCGATGATTGGGATGAGCGTTAGGGTTGCGACCCTTGTCTTGCGGTTGTGGCATTTTTAAGCCTGCAGACTTCATCAAGTTATAGATTCCGCCAGCCTCAATCTCCTCCCATTTACCCCGTCTCAAGCGTGGAGGTAATAAGAAAATGCCATAACGAGTTCGGATTAAGCGAGATACCGTATGACCAACCGCTTCAAACATACGACGTACTTCGCGATTACGCCCCTCACTTAATGCAACGTGGTACCAACGGTTGGCACCCTCACCACCACCCATCGCGAGGCGTAAGAATTTAGCTTGGCCATCATCGAGCGTAATACCGCTCTTCAACTGAGTAGTATTTTCTTGGCTCAACTCACCCAAAATGCGGACAGCGTATTCACGCTCAACACCATAGCGCGGATGCATTAAGCGATTCGCTAATTCACCTGAGGTAGTAAATAACAACAAGCCTTCAGTATTAAAGTCCAAACGACCGACTGCAATCCAGCGACCTTGTCTTGGTTTTGGCAAACGATCAAATACAGTTGGACGACCTTCTGGATCAGACTGACTAACGATTTCGCCAGCAGGCTTGTGATACATGATGACGCGTGGCGGCTTCGTCTGAATCTTACGATGAACTGGCTTGCCATTGATACGCACTTGATCTGTTGGTCCAATGCGTTGACCAATATGCGCCGGCAGGCCATTGACTGATACGCGTCCCTGAATAATCAAGTCTTCCATATCGCGGCGTGAACCCATACCAACATCTGCTAATACTTTATGAAGCTTAACGGTATCTTCATCATCCGCCTCATCATCCAAACCATCGAGGTCAGACCAAACTTCATCACGCATGCTGAGTGGCAGATCGTCTACGTTTGCAAATTGCAAACTACTCATTTCTTCTTCGGTTGGTGCATCAAAATCTTCATCCTCGCTGGAGCGTTGGGCGCGTTGCGCACGATGCTCTGCACCAGTCTGGTGGGAGACTTCCTGTTCATTGAAGCCATCTGGATTCTTGACTTCCTCAATTTCAGGCGCATCTAATGCGGCATCAAATTCACCTGAAACGACTGAAGCAAACAAAGCTTCACTCTCAGCTGGATTGGGCGCTAGCTTAGCGGATTGATTGTTTCCACCTTCGCGAGGGGCATTGCTATCTCCGCCTTCTCTGCGAGGCCGATCCTTGTTGAAAGGACGCTTCTTATTAAATGGATGCTTTCCGGTGCCTTGGCGACGGGGACGACGTTCGCCCTGCTCTCCCCCGTCGCGAACTTCTGCTTTAGCACCATCTCCAATGGATGCTGCTGCGTCAGTGCTTGGTGGGTTTGCCGATGGATTAACTACCGGGGATGAATCGTTTTCGTTGGAGCTTGTCATTAATGATTATTGTGTTTCGTCTGATTTTCTTCAGACTCGGGGGTAACTTCATCAGGAGTTTCGTTATCAGACTCTTCAGTCATCACAATTTCAACTATCTCTTCTGTCTCTTCTGTCTCTTCTATTTCTACTACTTCTTCGATCTCAACCAGTATGGATTCGTCACTATCAATCACAACCGTTTCAACCCTTGCCTCTGCATCAAATTCCATTACCGCTTGACCTAATTGCTCTGCCGCAGCCATTGGTGCAGCATCTTCTAAGATTGGCAAGCTTTGTAGGTTTGTCAAACTCAAGTCATCTAAAAATTGCTTAGTGGTTGCATACAAGCCTGGGCGTCCAATAGTCTCTTTATGCCCAATGACTTCTACCCAGCCACGGTCTTCTAATTGCTTCATGACATTACTGCTGACAGCAACACCGCGGATTTCTTCGATCTCACCCCGAGTCACTGGCTGACGGTAGGCAATGATTGCCAGGGTCTCTAACACTGCACGGGAATACTTTGGCGGCTTTTCAGGAGTTAAACGATCAAGATACTCACGCATCGCTAAACGGCTTTGGAAACGCCAACCAGTAGCAATGTGCACGAGCTCCATTCCCTTGTCATCCCACATACGCTGCAGCTCTATCAGAGTTTCGTCGATGTCCGCAGTGGTGATGTCCTCAATAAATAAACGAGACAGATCAGCAACGGAGAGTGGTTCCTGTGCGCACAGGAGGGCTGTTTCAATAACGCGCTTGTTGTGATCGTCCATAAAAGTCGGGCTATCAGGAAGGTTCCTGATGAGGCTTTAAAAAATGTATTTCAGTAATGGGTTTGGGGTGTTTTTTAGCTACTACGAACAATCCATCTCATCAACACTAGTTAGGGGGTATGTTCGTACCGCAACGAAGTCCTTTTCGTTCACCGTGAAGCCATTATAAGGTAGGCTCAATACAATAGCCACATGCACAATATTTCATCAAAACCTGCTTTTCACTTCAATGAAGAGCCAAACTCACCTGAGCGCCGTCGTTTATTGGGGTTTGGCATCGCTATGGGAGCCCTTTTGGGCACTACTGGCCTGAGCTCATGTAGTCTGATGAGCAATAAAAAACCGGTTGTTGGTCTTGTACTCGGGGCTGGGGCGGCGCGGGGATTTGCCCATGTGGGTGTCATCAAAGCATTGGAAGCTCAAGGAATTCGACCTGATATTGTCGTTGGCAGCAGTGCTGGCAGCGTCATTGCCGCCTTACTGGCCTCGGGCGCTACTGGTAACGACTTAAATCGCCTTGCCCTCACCTTAGATGAAGCCACTATTGCTGATTGGGGCCTCCCCTTCGCAGGACGATTTGGCGGTTTAATTAAAGGCGATGCTTTGCAAAATATGGTTAATCGTGAAGTACAAAATAAAACGATTGAGCAAATGCGCATTCCCTTAGGTATTGTTGCTACCGAACTCCAGTCCGGAAAAGGTGTGTTGTTCAGGACTGGTAATACTGGCTTAGCAGTACGTGCGTCTTGTAGTGTGCCCGGTGTTTTTCAGCCAGCGGTCATTAGCGGTAAAGAATATGTCGATGGTGGTCTCGTTGCGCCGGTGCCCGTAAGCTACGCAAGACAAATGGGGGCGACCTTAGTCATTGCAGTCAACATCTCTTCCGAGCCAGTCCAGCAGGACGCCAGTGGCACCTTCGGTATATTGCAACAAACCATCTCGATTATGCAAAGAAGCATCAATCAGTACGAGTTAAAAAGTGCTGATATCGTGATTCAACCGCATCTGCTGCAAATGAGTGGCAGTGATTTCAAATCCAGAAATGCCGCAATCCTGGCCGGTGAAGTAGCAACTCAAGAACAAATGGCTTTGATCAAGGAAAAGTTGAGGGGCTAACTAGCTCAAGGGCTTGCGCCCAATAGCCTTAAAGGTTGCGAGACTTGCGCTTCAGATTCTTCACTTCATTGAGAAGCTCTTGACGCTCAGCATCATTGAGGTTGTCACTGCCATCTAAACGACGAGCGCCGTCAAAACGTTTATCCCAATACAAACTTCCGAGATCATCTACGCGAACAGTAGTTCCCTTCGAGGGTGAGTGGATGAATTTATTGTCACCCACATAGATACCTACGTGCGAAAAAGTTAAACGCATGGTATTGAAAAATACCAGATCACCTGGTTGCAACTCTTCGCGGTTAATCGGTTTACCAACACGACTCATCTGTGTTGCCTTGCGTGGCAATAAAAACCCCAGTTTGTCCTTGAATACATATCCAACAAAGCTACTGCCGTCTAAACCAGATTGAGGTAACTCAGCATCCCAGCGATAACGTACGCCGATGACTTCCATCGCTCGGTTAATCATCTCTTCTGACTTTCCAGAAACAGAATCCACCAAACGATCAGAAACGCGAGCAATGTAAGCTCGGCCAGCTTGGAACATGCTCTCTTTAGGAACTGCGTCGGTGGTGGCGTCATTCGGCGCATCGACTGCATAAGTCGAGAATGAAACGAGCAAGCCCAAGGCAATACCCAGGACTTTGGGAAGTAGCGTTTTTTTCAGTGACATCGAATTAGTTTAACAAAAAACCCTTGGTTAACCAAAACTTCACCATAGTCTTAACTCTCTGTTTATAAACATGATTTTGCATCAAACTGGGGCTAATGCACCAAATTAATCCATTTAAAAGGGGTACCCCCCTGATTAAGTCAGTTCAGCTGCGGCAAAAAGCGCCTTGGTATAAGTCTGGCGCGGATGCCGAATGAGGGTTTCGGTATCCCCAAACTCCACCACTTTGCCGTCCTTTAACACCATCACTTCGTGGGACATCGCCCGAATCACCGCTAAATCATGACTAATAATGAGGTAAGCGAGGTTGTATTTCTTTTGCAGCTCAGACAATAAGGCGAGCACTTGTTTTTGAATCGAGACATCCAAGGCTGAAGTGGGCTCATCTAAAACCAAGATTTGGGGGCGCAAGATCAGTGCTCTGGCAATGGCAATCCGCTGGCGTTGTCCACCAGAAAACTCATGGGGATAGCGCGTCAAGGCAGAACGGTCTAAACCGACCTCTTTAAGCATATCGACCACTCGCGTCTCTCGTTCTGCAGCTGAGAGTTTTGGGAAATGGATATCCAACCCCTCAGACACAATTTGCATCACATTCATCCGCGGTGATAAAGAGCCGAATGGATCTTGGAAAATGACTTGTAAGCTCGAGCGCATGGCGCGACGCTCTACTGGCTTTAATTTTTGCCAATCACTGCCGAGTACATCGACATCCCCAGTCACTTCTGCAGAGGAATCGCCCAGCAAACCTAAGACTGCCATACCGAGTGTGGTCTTGCCTGAGCCTGACTCACCAATCACACCAATCGTCTGACCTTGTTTTAATGCAAAATTCACTTTCTTCAAGACTTTATGAGATGGTGCTTTTTTAAACCAAGAGCCAGACTCAGAACTTGGATAAGCAACAGAGAGGTCTATGGTGTTCAACAGGACTGGGGCTAAAGGCATTACCGGGGCTAGTTCACGTACTGGCTCGCTATTAACTAATGCTTTGGTATAGGGATCCGTTGGGTGAGTAAAGACCTGTTTGGTTGAACCTGACTCCATAAGATTGCCTTGATTTAACACTGCTACTCGTTGTGCAAAGTGTTTTACCAAATTGAGATCGTGGGTAATCAAGAGAATCCCCATACCACCTTGATCTTTAGATTCTTCTTGAAGTTCTTTTAGTAAATCCAAAATCTGCAAACGCAAGCTCACATCTAAAGCAGTGGTTGGCTCATCGGCAATTAAGAGTCGCGGCTTACAAGCCAGTGCCATGGCAATCATGGCACGCTGTCGCTGACCGCCAGAGAGTTGGTGGGGATAAGAATGGAAACGGCGCTCAGGTTCTGGGATGCCAGTCTTTTTGAGTAAATCTATCGCCGCATCCGTACAGTCTGACTTAGAAATCAGTGGCTGGTAAATCTGCACCGCCTCAATAATTTGGTTACCGACAGTAAACAGTGGATTGAGTGCTGTCATTGGCTCCTGAAACACCATGGCGATTTCTCGACCACGAATTGCACGAATATCTTGAATCGGCAAGGCGAGTAAATCTACAGCGGCCTCCCCGTCTTTTTGATTCCAGAGAATTTTTCCAGATACTTTGGCACCCTCTGGTTCTAATCGCAAGGGCGCTAGTGCAGTTAGGGTCTTACCAGAACCAGATTCACCTACGAGAGCCACCCGCTCACCAATGCCGACCTCTAAGTCCAGATTCTTTACGGCAAATTTCTCACGTCGGCCAGAGCCAAAGGAGATCGATAGGTTCTCGTACCGTAGCAAACTCATGAGCGCCCTCCGCTCATCACACCAGACTTACGCGAATCGAAGGCATCACGCAAGGCTTCACCCATGAAGGTTAACAAGAGCAAGGTGGCTACTAAAACGACAAAGGTTGATAGTGAAATCCACCAAGCATCTAAATTGCTCTTGCCCTGCGAAAGCAATTCTCCCAAGCTTGGGGTTCCTGGTGGCACGCCAAGCCCCAGGAAATCTAAACTGGTTAAAGAAAGAATGGCGGCACTCATCCGAAATGGCAAGAAGGTAATGACCGGAGTCAAACTATTGGGCAAGATGTGGCGCCACATAATTTGGACATTCGTCAACCCTAATGCGCGCGCCGCTCGCACATATTCTAGGGCGCGATTGCGGAAAAATTCTGCGCGTACATAATCCGATAGACCCATCCAACCAAAGGCGGCCAGAAGAATAATCAACAGGGAAACACTGGGGTTAAAAATCGAGGCAAAGATAATCAAGAGATAGAGCTCTGGCATTGCAGACCATATCTCAATTAGGCGCTGTGAGATGAGATCAAACTTACCGCCAAAAAATCCCATCAAGGATCCCGTGAGAATGCCCACGCTAACCCCTACGATCGTCAGAGCGAGGCCAAATAAAATGGATAGGCGAAATCCATAAATCAAGCGGGCTAGTACATCGCGTCCCCGATCATCAGTACCCAACCAGTTTTCCCAAGATGGTGGTGCTGGGTTCGGAACCTGAGAGAAGTAATTGAGCGTTTCAAAGCTGTAGTGAATTGGTGGGTAGATTGCCCAATTGCCATTAGTCGTAATATTTTGACGAATATCTGGATCCAAGAAATCTGTTGGGGTTGAAAAGTCTCCACCAAATACCGTCTCTGGCTGATTCTTTGCAATCGGAAAATAGAAATGCCCTTCATAGCGCACGACCAAGGGCTTGTCATTGGCGATGAGCTCTGCACACATCGATAAGCCAAAGAGGATAGAGAATATCCACAGACTAGCGTAACCAGTACGGCTGTTTTTAAAGCGTAGCCATCGATTCATGAACCGCCTCCAGCGCCAAACTGAATGCGAGGATCAACATAAACGTAGCAAAGATCAGAAATCAACTTGGTAAATAAACCAATCAAGGTGAATAAATACAAGGTACCAAATACCACTGGGTAATCCCGACGCATCACCGACTCATAGGAGAGTAAGCCGAGACCATCCAAAGAGAACAAGGTCTCGATCAAGAGTGAGCCAGTAAAGAACGCACCGATAAAGGCTGCCGGAAAGCCCGTCACCAGAGGAAGCAGCGCGTTACGAAAGACATGCTTCCACAACACTTGTTGCTCTGTCAGGCCCTTGGCTCTAGCAGTGAGAACGTATTGCTTCCGTATCTCTTCTAAAAACGAATTCTTAGTCAGCATCGTCACAACAGCAAAGCTACCTAAAACAGAAGCAGTGATCGGCAGAACCAAATGCCATAAATAATCCATCACCTTACCAATTAGGCTCAGTTCACTCCAGTTATCTGAAGTCAGCCCTCGCAAGGGAAATATCTGCAAGAAACTGCCGCCACCGAAAAGTACTAGTAGCAGCACGCCCAGCACAAATCCAGGAATCGCATAGCCCACCAAAATCATACTGCTGGTAACGGCGTCAAAGCGTGAGCCATCCCGCACTGCCTTGGCAATGCCTAGGGGAATGGAAACTAGATACGTTATGAAGAAGGTCCATAAGCCAATACTGATAGAAACCGGTAGTTTTGAAACTACCAAGCCCCAAACACTTTCATGTTGGTAATAACTCTGACCTAAATCAAATCGGGCAAAGCGCCCTAACATCATGAAATACCGTTCTACTGGTGGCTTATCAAATCCATACAGGGCCTTCACCTCTTCTAAACGTTGTGCGTCAACACCTTGACGTCCGCGATAGGTCGCACCCGCACCGGAAGACTCTGAGCCACCCGTTGCAGCACTTCCTTTGCCTTTCAATTCGAGGACCATTTGTTCTACCGGTCCGCCAGGAACAAACTGCACCACGGCAAAGGTCAAGGTCAATACACCCAATAATGTGGGGATCATCAAGAGCAATCGTTTCAAGATATAGATGCGCATTTGACCTTGCATTATTTAGACTCTTCTTTCCACCAATTTTGCATGATCCACGGCTCTGCTGAGTAGTACAAGGGGGGCTCTGGATAGCGCATCTCTTTACGGTAGGCCACGCGATGGGTTGGGTTATACCACTGCGGAATCACAAAATAACTATTCCATAAGACGCGATCTAATGCTCTCGTAGCTGCGCGCAGCTCATCCCGATTTTGCGCTTTCGTAATCTCCCCTACTAAGGCATCTACTACGGGTGACTGGACGCCAATCACGTTATCTGACCCTTTTTCTTTGGCAGCCTGACTACCAAAACGATCCCACAGCTCATTACCAGGATTTTGGGAATCCGGAAAACGAATCGTTGTCATATCAAAATCGTATTCATCCATGCGCTTTTGATGAAGGGCAAAATCACTCGTGCGGATATCGACCTGAACTCCAAGTTTCTCTAGGTTGCGCATGTAAGCTGAAATCACCCTCAAAAAGAATCCGCCATCCTCGACGATTTCAAAACGAAATGGCTCACCCTTTTCATTGCGCAAAGCCCCGTCACGATATTGCCAACCCGCATGCATGAGGAGTTCACGGGCTTTCTTTAAATTCTGCCGCAAGCTAGCAGGCGGCTTCGTAGATGGTGCGGGAGGCATTGGTTCAAATACGGCATCGGGTACCCATTGAGGATATTTTGCTTTTAATGGCCTCAATAGTTTTAACTCTGCTTCAGTCGGTTTTCTGGGGCCGTCAAAGTTTGCACTCAAATCGCTATTGGTAAAATAGCTATTGATACGGCTGTACTGATCGTAAAAAATTTGGCGGTTAAGCCATTCAAAATCTAAGGCGTAACCTAAGGCTTGACGTACCCGAACATCTTTAAAGATAGGTCGACGCAAATTCATGGCAAAGCCTTGCATACCTGCACCATTGTGATTGAGAAATGCTTTCTTTAAGAGCGTGCCATTGTCAAACTTCGACCCAACATAGCCCTTGGCCCAGATCTTGGCGCGGTATTCTACGAGGGCATCAAACTCCCCTGCCTTAAAGGCCTCTAACCTAACTGCATCATCGCTATAGAGTTTGTAAAGTACGCGATCAAAGTTATAAAAACCTACTCGGACATTCAGGGGCTTACTGAGTTGGTCCGCCCAATATTGTGGGTTTCTCCGATACACAATCGATTTGCCGGCTTTAAACGATTCAATTAAATAAGGGCCACTACCAACGGGCATTTCAAATGCAATCTTTTCAAAAGGAACAATTGAACCATCCGCCTTCTTACCCCAGTTGCGAGAAAAAATGGGAAGTGTTCCTGCCAAAATGGGAAGTTCCGCATTGTTATTCTTAAAATTAAATCGTACCGAGCGCTCAGAAAGTACAACCGCCTCTGTAATATCTGCAAAAGTAGTTTTATAACGCGGGTGCGCTTTGCCACTCATTAACACATCAAAGCTGTGCTTGACGTCTGCGGCTAATACTGGAGTGCCGTCGGAAAACTTGGCTTCTGGGCGAATCCGAAAGGTGACTGACTGATGATCTGGCGCTACTGCAATGTCTTCAGCAAGTAAACCATAAATACTCGACACCTCATCTGCACTTCCCTCGGCTAAAGATTCGAACATCAATTCAATCCCCGGGGCAGTGACACCGCGCAAAGTGAAGGGGTTGAACTTATCAAAACTAGTTCTTTGACCCGGATTTGGCAAAGTAAGGGTGCCACCCCGAGGCGCATTGGGGTTGACGTAATCAAAATGGGCAAATCCATCGGCATATTTCGGCTTGCCATACTGAGAAATTCCCTGTGCCGCCTGAGCCGAGTTGGCCGCCATCCCTACTAGCAAGGCTAGAAGTATGAATTGGGCTGTTCGGCGAATGGGGTTTAGGGTAGGCATATATGCAACAATTGTAGATAGCTAATCATATTTGAAGCAAAGGACACAACATGGGCTTTCTCTCCGGCAAAAAATTCCTCATTACCGGCCTCCTCTCAAACCGCTCGATTGCCTATGGCATCGCCAAGGCCTGCCGCCGTGAGGGTGCTGAACTGGCCTTTACCTACGTGGGTGATCGTTTTAAGGAGCGTGCCGTTGATTTCGCAAAAGAATTCAATACGGAGCTCATTTTTGACTGCGATGTGAGTAGCGATGAGCAAATTGAGGCCTTATTTACAGATCTGGCAAAAACTTGGCCCCAGTTCGATGGTTTTGTCCACGCTATCGGGTTTGCCCCACGTGAAGCGATCGCGGGAGATTTCTTGGACGGTTTAAGTCGTGAAGCCTACCGTATTGCGCATGATATTTCTGCCTACAGTTTTCCTGCAATGGGTAAAGCAGCATTACCCATGTTACGCCCGAATGCCGCATTGTTAACACTCACCTACCTGGGTTCGATGCGGACTGTTCCGCACTACAACACCATGGGTCTTGCAAAAGCTTCATTGGAGGCTTCAGTACGCTATCTGGCCAATTCACTGGGTCCAAAAGGGATCCGTGTAAATGCGATCTCGGCTGGCCCAATTAAAACTTTAGCAGCCTCTGGCATTAAAGACTTTGGCAAAATCCTTGGGGCTGTAGAATCCGCAGCACCGATGCGCCGTAATGTGACGATTGATGATGTGGGTAATGCTGCCTCGTTTTTACTCTCTGATCTAGCGAATGGCATCACCGCTGAAATCATTTACGTTGATAACGGCTTTAGCCAAGTTGCCGGCGGAATGGGCGAGTAAGTTGAACGAAGGGCAAAGTCAATCAAACCCTATTCCCCTAAAAGAAGCATTAAAGTTCTGGGCAAAATTAGGACTCATTAGTTTTGGTGGTCCTGCTGGTCAAATCGCTGTTCTGCATCAAGAGCTGGTCGAAAAGCGTCGCTGGATTTCTGAGCGGCGTTTTTTACATGCCTTAAATTACTGCATGCTCTTGCCGGGACCAGAAGCCCAGCAACTCGTCACCTATATAGGCTGGTTAATGCACCGCAGTTGGGGCGGTATTCTTGCCGGCACTCTGTTTGTGTTGCCTTCGCTATTGATCTTAATTGCCTTATCTTGGGTATATCTCACTTTTGGTCAAGTCCCCTGGATTGCTGCAATCTTCTTCGGCATTAAGCCAGCAGTAGTCGCTATTGTTTTACATGCGGCTGTCCGCATTGGTAAACGCACCATTCACAACCCAGCACTCAAGTGGATTGCATTGGGTTCTTTCTTAGCCATCTTCATACTCAATTTAGCCTTCCCCATCATTGTGCTGATTGCTGCAGCACTTGGTTTTTGGGGAGGCAAGCGCTATCCAGAATATTTTCAGCAAAGTACTGGACACGGTAAGGATAAAGAAAGGCATTACGGCAATGCCATCATTGATGACGACACACCTACTCCAGCGCATGCGCAATTCAGTATGCAAAAAACGATGCTGCACAGCGCTGTCGCACTATTTTGCTGGCTACTGCCTATTGGAATTCTCATTGCCCTCTTCGGCTGGCAGACGCTCTACCCTCAAATAGCCTGGTTCTTTACCAAGGCTGCTCTACTTACTTTCGGCGGTGCGTACGCGGTACTGCCCTATGTCTATCAAGGGGCAGTGGAACACTTTCATTGGCTCAGTGCCAACCAAATGATTGATGGTTTAGCTCTTGGAGAAACCACACCTGGACCACTCATCATGGTGGTCGCTTTTGTTGGCTACCTTGCAGGACACATTCAACATCTGATTGGTAGTAGCAATCCATTTTGGTTTGGCGTGCTTGGCGCTTGTGTAGCAACGTGGTTTACTTTTCTACCCTCGTTCTTTTTTATCTTGGTCGGCGGGCCACTGATTGAGTCCACTCATGGCAAGCTGGGTTTTACCGCACCCCTCACAGCCATTACTGCAGCAGTAGTTGGTGTCATTGCCAACCTAGGTCTCTTTTTTGCGTATCACGTCTTTTTGCCCAGAGGCCTTGGGGGGTCCATTTCTTGGATCTCGATCCTGATTTGTATCTTGGCAGGATTAGCTCTATTCAAGTTCCAAAAAGGCGTTATGACGGTATTAGGAGGGTGCGCCCTAGCGGGGCTTCTCACTTACTTGGCCACAGTTTTAATAGGCTGAGCTTTTTCCTAAGATTGGCATAATGGGTCCTATGCGCATCGAACCACAAACTATTACCCACTTACAAGAATGGCTTGGTAAAACCGAGTCTTTCCAAGATAGCGTTACTGCTGCTCCAGTACGCGCCCTGTCGGCAACGCTAGATCGAGCCGATCCAGCACCAGTAACGGGTACTTTTTTACCCGAGCTCTGGCATTGGCTTTATTTTCTTCCCTATGCCCGTGAATCCGAGATTGGTCCAGATGGTCACCCTCAGCGTGGCGGTTTTCTGCCTCCTGTGCCGCTACCAAGACGCATGTGGGCAGGTAGTCGCGTGCAGTGGCTCGCGCCACTCTCGATTGGGGATGAAGTGGAGCGTGTTTCTAAAATTGAATCTGTTACCCATAAAGCAGGACGCACGGGTGATTTAATTTTTGTCGTAGTCAAGCATGAGATTTCCAATCAACATGGCCTCGCTATTGTTGAAGAGCATGACATTGTCTATCGTGATGCCCCAGGACCAGATGACAAACCCGTTACCCCCACGCCTGCGCCCACTGATGCGAAGTGGAGTAAAACGATTACACCAGATGAGGTCTTGCTATTTCGCTATTCAGCTCTTACGTTTAATGGCCATCGCATTCATTACGACCGCAAATACGTTACTGAAGTCGAAGGCTATCCCGGCTTAATTGTTCATGGGCCTTTGATCGCTACCCTCTTGGTGGATTTAGTGCGTCAAAGCATTCCGGGGTGCAAGCTCAAAAACTTTGAGTTCCGCGCCATACGCCCCACCTTTGATATCAACATTTTTAAAGTATCTGCTAAACCAGATTTAGATACAGACCCCAGTGGCAAAACGATTTCCATTTGGGCACAAGACCATGAAGGCTGGCTGACCATGCAAGCCACTGCAGTACTCGCTTAAAAAGAGAATTGAACTATGACGACTGAACACTTATCTCGTGAACTGGCTAGCTTTGCCGCCAAACTACAAATGAGCGATATCCCCAGTGATGTCATCAATCGCGCCGAAGATTTATTGGTCGATTGGTTTGGCTCAGCAGTGGCCGGCAAAGGCTCTCGTCCCGTTGAAACGATTACCCAATTTGCGCAGAATATGGGTGGCTTCGATAGCGCTCATCCTGGTTCCTCTGAAATCCTCATCTCGCGCAATAGCTCAAGTCCTTTTTTAGCAGCAATGGCTAATGCAGCTGCTTCTCATGTGGCAGAACAAGATGATGTTCACAATGGCTCCGTCTTTCATCCGGCTACGGTGGTCTTCCCACCGGCGCTCGCTTGTGCTCAAGCCATTGGTGCCTCTGGTGAAGATTTTCTGGTTGCGTCAGTGGCGGGTTATGAAGTAGGTATCCGCGTTGGAGAATTTTTAGGTCGTTCCCATTACAAGGTGTTTCATACGACTGGTACGGCAGGAACGCTTGCAGCTGCAGCGGCTGTTGGACGACTTCTTAAACTCAATCCCGAACAAATGCTGCATGCTTTTGGTTCGGCTGGAACCCAATCTGCTGGCCTTTGGGAATTCCTTCGCGATGCTGCAGACTCTAAGCAACTCCATACTGCTCACGCAGCAGCCACCGGTCTCATGTCAGCCTATATTGCGCAAGCCGGCTTTACTGGCGCCGAACATATTTTAGAAGGCAAGCAAGGCTTAGCTGCAGGGATGACTAGCGATGCAGATCCCAGTAAATTAGTTGATCGCTTAGGAAGTCGCTGGGCTTTAGCCGAGACCAGCTTTAAATACCATGCCTCATGCCGCCATACTCACCCTGCTGCAGATGCACTATTGCAAGTGATGCTGGCAAACACACTGAAGCCGAGTGACATCGCTAAAGTGGAAACGCTGGTTCATCAAGGTGCGATTGATGTTTTGGGTCCCGTGACAGATCCCGCAACCGTTCATCAATCGAAGTTCTCCATGGGTACCGTACTTGCCCTTGTTGCCCACTATCAATTTGCTGGCCTACAAGAATTCGATCAGCATTTTCATGATGAGGCGATTTGTTTATTCCGCGATCGTGTCACGATGACTTTGGATCCTGAAGTCGATGCTGCGTATCCACAACGCTGGATCGGTAAAGTGAAAGTGCATTTAAATCATGGGCAAATTCTGGAAGGTCGCGTGGATGAACCCAAAGGTGATCCTGGAAACACTTTAAGTCGTGCTGAGATTACGGATAAAGCACTGCGCTTAGCTGCTTTTAGTGGGGGCGCAAGTCCAGCCGAAATGACCAAGGCCATTGATTTCTTGTGGAATATCCGTAAACAGGCCAAGATAGGTCCTCTACTTCCCAGCAATGAGTTCAATAGCCATTTATGAATCCATTAGAGATACCCTTAGGTTTTTGCAGTAACTTTTTGTTTGTTCCAGGCACACGTCCTGAGCGTTTTATCAAAGCCCTCGATAGTGGTGCCGCAGGGGTAATCATCGATCTCGAGGATGCCGTTCCAGAGGAAGATAAAAAATCTGCTCGCGATGCAATTAGAACTGCTTGGCCCACTTTTAATGCTGAGCAAAAGAAACGTTTGGTGATTCGTACTAATGCACCTGGCACGCCGTTTTACTCAGCTGATTTAATCCTCGCACAAGAACTCGATGTGGGTTGCCTCCTGATTCCGAAGAGCGAATCCCAAGATCAAATCAATGGTGCCGCTTTAATTCTGCCGAACACCGCCATCATTCCGATGATTGAAACCGCCATTGGTCTCGATCGTCTGCGCGAAATTGCCAACTCGAATCAAGTCATTCGACTGGCTTTAGGTAACCTAGATTTGCAAGCCGATCTTGGTATGGTTTGCGATCTACAAGAAACCCAGTTACATACTGCGCGTTATCAAATCGTCTTAGCCTCGCGTGTGGCGCAGATTGCCCCTCCTATTGATGGGGTTACGCCCTCCACTGATGATGCTCAACGTATTAGCGATGATGCGGAGCGCGCAAAACGTTTAGGCTTTGGAGGCAAGTTATGCATTCATCCTAAGCAAGTGCTGATTGTGCAAAATGCTTTTATGCCCACGGAAGAAGAAGTGGCATGGGCTCAGCGGGTAATTGAGGCAGATCAAGCATCAAAAGGGGCTGCCATTAAGCTAGATGGCCGCATGATTGACCGCCCCGTCGTACTACTTGCCCAAAGAACCATTGCACTTGCTGGTAAACACTAGGTCACTCCACACCAAAAAAGTGATAGAAGTGGCAAAATTAGTTCATAAAAGAACCAGATGGAGATCAACATGAAGATTCAGAAACTACTATTCTCAGGAATCGTGGCAGCGCTCACTGCTGGCGCGTTTTTTAGTGCTAACGCCTTTGCGCAAGCTGACTGGCCGACTAAAAACATCACATTGATCGTTCCTTTTGCTGCTGGTGGACCAACTGATACTGTTGCTCGCTTGATTGCGGTACCAATGGGGCAGGCTTTGGGTCAAACAGTGGTGGTTGAAAACGTGAATGGCGCAGGGGGCACCATCGCCAGCACTAAAGTAGCTCGTGCAGCGCCTGATGGTTACACTATTTATTTGCATCACATGGGTATGGCTACTGCGAATGCACTGTATGACAAGCTCCCTTATGACCCTATGACAAGCTTTGATTACATCGGTCAAGTTGCTGATGTCCCCATGGTGCTCTTAGGTAAAAAAGATTTACCAGCAAACAACTTTAAAGAATTAGAGGCCTATATCAAGGCCAATGGTTCTAAAGTCACTATGGCGAATGCGGGTCCAGGAGCAGTGTCACAACTTTGCGGATTATTGTTTCAGAGCCGCATGGGTGTGAAGCTAACCAATGTTCCTTACAAAGGTACTGGCCCTGCCCTTACCGACCTATTGGGTGGTCAAGTAGATCTGCTTTGCGATCAAACTACACAAACCATTCCTTACATCAAAGATGGTCGCGTTAAGGCTTATGGCACAACCACTTTGAAGCGTTTGCCCGCTATTCCGAATGTGCCAACCCTAAACGAACAAGGTCTCAAAGGCTTTGAAGTCAAAGTGTGGCATGGCATGTATACACCAAAAGGTGTTCCAAAACCTATCTTGGATAAGTTGAATGCTGCCTTGAAAAAAGCTCTTAATACACCGGATGTTAAAAAACGCTTGGAAGATGCCAACATTGATATTGTTTCACCAGAGAAGATGACCCCTGCTGGTCTTAAGTCACACCTCGAAGCAGAAATCAACGTTTGGGGTCCCGTCATTCGCAAGGCAAATATTCCGGACTAAGATTAGTCGCCATAAAGAAAAAGCCAGCAATTGCTGGCTTTTCTCATGGGACTCGCTAAATTACTTGCAAGGGTAGACCTGCGTAAAGAAACGTATAAGTGTTTTGGATGCGCGCTCTCGGTTATATTGCGGATTTACTTGATTCCATCTCAAAAAATCCTCCAAAACCATGACTCGGGAACCAGCCTGCTGTGGGAAACAAACCGCTTGCTTTGCGTTATTTGGGCGATTGACTAGGTATGCCTGATAGACGCCCTCACCAAACCCAAAGCAAAAGTTTTGCGCGTCTATGTCATTGGTGTTTTTGCATAACTCCACCATGGCAGCCGTAGAAGCATCATTCGCCGGAATTACCGTTTGGGCTGCTACATACTGAGTGCCAAACAATAGAGTCAGCAAGGCTAAAAATAGCAATCTGGTTTTTAACTTATTCATAATTTCAGTCCTTCAATAACGATCAACGTCTAAATCCGCCCATATGGCCACCACCAAAGCCGCCACGATTACCGCCTCCGCCAAATGGATCATTGCGGGCATCAGAGCGCGCCTGATCTCTCATAGCGTTTTCTTGGGCAGCTTCACGATAAGCATTGGGATTGGATCTATCCTGTTGATAATCATTACGCCCCTCTTGGTTTAAGCGATCTGCTTGCGCACGCTCTTGTGATGAAGCGTTTTTGTCAAAAGCATTGTTGGCACGCTGCGCATCTGATCTCGCTGCTTGCTTATCTTGTGGCGTGGCATTATTTTTCCAATCATTGAGTAAGCGCTGTTGATTCTGAATACTGCTTGGCCCAATCAAACCTCGAGTCGATCGACCGGATGGGCTGACATTGTTATTCACATTAATTGTGCCAGTTGACCAGGCTGGCGTCGCCCAAAATGCATCCCCTACTGCTAGTCCAACACCGAAAGCCATCGCACCCCATGCAGGGTTGTAGACAGGATATGGGGGATAGTCAGGATAAGGCCATGCCCCATAAACCATCGTGGGGTTATAAGTTGGTACATACACAATTTGAGTATTGGCTGGCAAGATCAAAATATTTCCACTGGCATCAGTGGTCACAGTCATTTGCTGGTTAGTTTTCAGGGCGCCAGACTGCATAGCACGCTTTCTCAAAGACTGTACTGCCTGCATTGTTTGGGTAGGCTGTAGTTTGTAAGCATTGCCCAAATTCTGCACCCACTGCAACTGATTACCCATCATATTAAAAGCCTGTGGAAATGACATTAGTGACTTTATGCTGTCATTCCATGACTGGGTCTTTAAAGCGCTTTGTAATGCATCACCTTGCAGGCTTGAGTTACTAGTACGCCAGTTATAAGCCTCGGCGACCTCTAATGGATATGTGGAAGCCAACAGCATCAGAGAAAGCAATGAATCTGGGTATAAAGCAATCGGAGAAACTAATGACTCTAGCTGCGCATTCGATAAAGTCTGTGGCGTACTTGAATAAGCTGGATTCTGTGAATAGGGATCCGCATTACTAGAGCAACCTCCAAAGCTAATAAGGCCTAATGAGATAACAATAGCTGACAGTGGGCGTAATAAGGATTGTTGGGGGATCATTCTCATACAAACTCCAAAGTATTGAACTAATGATGCTTACGTTGATCTTACAAACAATTTATCCTGGTCTAAATAAATACCCAGAACGCGCCTTCGCTTTGCGTCTTTTATTCAGCGTGCCAAAGAAAGCAAACAACATCCATATGGCTAAGAATGGGTCGAGTAGATAATCCCAAAGATTGGCAGACTCATGCCAATGGGCAGCCCAGGCGATGATTGCAATCGCAATGATCCAAACACCCGTGGCCCAGTTAGCCAAGCCACACACTAAAGCAAAGAGCAGGACCGCGATCAAGAATGCGATAGAGCCGTAACCCCAAGCATAGGGATCTACCATGCCAAGACCCAGAGCAAAGGGATAAAAGCCTAAAGCAATCATGGCAATGGCAAGCTTAAATATGCTTGGCGTCGTCTTACTTGAGGGGAGTAAAGAACTCCAGAGCAAGAGCGTCAAGACAATACTCAGATCACCGGTCACGCCACGCACATAGGCAGCAAGCGGTAGCTCCATACCTAAACCCAGGGGCCAAAAAAAGAGATTTCCTAGTAATAGGATGAGGCATATTTTTGCGATAACAGGAAATTCTTGTTGAGAGAACTTTTGCAAGATCAATACCAGTACTACTGCAGAAGTAATTGAGAGCTCTATTAAGGCAATGGTTTGCATCAGGCTATTCATTGCTGTACCTCCTTTGTAACGGGGTCTGTTTCAACTGTTTGCAGTTGATTATTTGCCCGCTTTAACCACGCCCCCGAGAAGTAACGATGGCGAATCTTTTTGCGATCCCATGTGTAGACTAAATGAGCATCACTGCCATCCGCACTCATAAGGTAGGGATAAGAAAACTCTTTACGATTCGAATCTGGCAAAGCTTCATCATCTTCCAAGACCTCTACGACTTGCCATTGATTTGATTTGGTGTCGCTCATTAATAAAGTCAAACGATAACGCCCTGTTTCAATATTGTTCAGCACCAAAATACGCACACCATTATTTAACTGTAAGCCAGCAACCGCAGAATTCGGGTTAGCGATCGGTAAGTCTGGCGCTAGCTGCCAAGACTGTCCTGCATTTTGCGTTTGACTCACTGGCACTTGCTTTGCCTGACCAGAACTTCTGGTTTGTCGAAAGAATGCAATTCCTTCCTGCGGAGTATTGACAAACACCAGGGGTTGAATAGCGCTTCGACCTGAACTCATCCGTCGCTTATCAATCACTTGACCAGCATCGATTCTTAAGAACTCACCAAAGCGTCCTATCCACTCGTGATAGGCAGGCAGACCTAGACGTCCATCACTCAATTGCACTGCGGGGGATTTAACTAAAGTGCTGAGATTAATCAAAGGTGAGGTGATGAGTCGCTGTGGCTTATTCCAAGTTAAGCCCTCGTCATCCGACATGATGCTGGAGATCGAGCTACCAGCCCATCCGCCAATTGAAACGGTGACAAAGAATAATTGCAGACGACCATCTGCCATTCTGCTAGGGACGGGATTACCGAGTTTGGCGATATAGCGCGATAAACCCGTTTCAGCACTCACGCGATCAATTACTACCGTAGGTGCGCTCCAACTAGAAGCCTGAGGATCAAAGACGGCACTGTAAATAGAGACGTCTGCAGCCCCTTCCCGACTGCCAGCAAACCAGAAGGCGCGAACTGCGCCATCCTTTAAGGCAATCAAGGATGCGGCATGGACTGAGGCAGCGCCGGTATCTGGCAACCAAGTCGCTATGGGGTTAGGGATACTGGGTTTACTCGGAACGTTGGCAATCTTAGACTTGCTTAAGGGCTGCGGTTCCATTTCTTCTGCAACTGGTGCAGGATCGCTGATTGCAATAGGTGCAAAAGGTGCCCAAGCGGGACGACTATCGAGATGCAAAAAGCCAATCACTGCAGCGAGTAATAAAAAACAGAGGGCAATGACACGGCTCATCTACAAACATCCTTCACATTCAACATTTCTGGGTTAGATACGGGAGTGGCAATCAGATACTCATGCACGAACAAATATCTTCCGATTTGACCTCTGAGCATTTCTTGTATTTCTTCATCTGAGTGTCGGGCCCTCATTTCTAGTCTCTGCCCCACTATTTGACAAGAGTCACACAAGGCAGGAGTTGAGCCCAGCGGCGTGTGCACTGCCACTAAAGAATAGGTACTAGTGAGACCTGAAACATTACCAGCGTCTTTAGCTAAATAGCCATGAAGTTTTGCCCCTGGTAACAACAAGCGATACTCTTCGTCCTTTGCCCGATAGTCACAGGGTATCCATACATCCTTACCCTGCATCTGAGCAATAGTTGCCTCTGAATAGCGCCCTAGTTGACCCTCTAGCGGAGCAAGACTACTCGTTAATGCGCAATAGCTCAGAAAGCATGCTGCTAGGGCCAAAGTCTTGGTGTGATTTCGCCGGATTAAGCCCACTAAGACAATCGCCAAGCTAGCTGCCATCCCAATCCAATGCCAGTAAGAATAGGCCCATGAAGCTTTCTCACCCATAAAGCCAGAGAGTTGTAAGTTCGCGGCAATCCAGAGTAATACGGCAAGCACGAAGAACTGTAAAAGCAAAGCGACCCGAAAACCCCATAAAGGCAAGCGGTCCCAATGCAAGGCAATCAATGCCGCAAACGCTGGCATCACTGGCAATAAATATCGGCCAGAGCGTTGACTAGGAAAACTAAACACCATGAAGAATGCCGCAACCAGTAATAAGAGCAGGGATTCTTCTATATTAAGGAAGCGACGCTCACGCCAGCACTGAATTAAAGTGGACAGCAAGACAAAAGTGAATAAGCCAGCATTAGCTAATGTCGTGATGAGCAGCAGCCCAATACTATCGCCACCCCGAATTGCATCCAATAAGTAATTTGAATTTCGTGCCGTAAATTTTCCTGCGTTTTCGCCCAGAACAAATTCCCTCCATACCGCTTCTGGGTAAGGATCTAAGGCAAACCATAAGGCAAATACTCCAATCGCGAGAACGGCAACTAGCAATACCTTATAGAGATCATGCACTAGTGCTTTGGGAATACTCCACTCCCGCCAACGCCAGTAATACAGACCTAGTGCAAATGAGGCAGGGACAATATACGCAAAAGATTTAGCAAATAAAGCCAGACCAAAACAAATCCCGGCAAATACGGGAAACAAGAATTTAGACTCAAAGGCACACTTGCCCCAATAGAGGATCGCAAGGAATGGGAGGCTAAGCCAGAAAACTTCTGGCGGGTCTGTTAAAAATGGCCGGCCATAACGGTAAGTTGCGAAGAAAGAAAGCCACACTAGTCCTGCCAAAAGACCAGTTTGTGCTTTTCCGCTAAATCGGCGCACTGCTAAAAATAAGAAAAATGCTGTGAGGCCGGTATACAAAATGCTGGGCCAACGTAAATTGATCAGAGACCATTCGCTTGCCCAATGCGTACTAGCAAGACCCTGCCAAAAAATGAGGGGTGGCTTGGTGTTTTTAATCCCGTCCATTTCAGACTGAAGTGGCAGCCAATTTCCTGCTTCAGCCGTCATGCGAACAATATGCATATAGGGATACTCATCCCCATTTTTTGGTGCAAAGCGACTATCTAAGCCATAGAGATAGGTAAATACACCTAAAAGTAGGATTAAGAGTGCTGAACGGTAAGAAAATGAGCTTCGCATAGCTCTATTTTATAGGGCTTGCAAGATAGTCGAAGAAAACTGTACTCATACCCATTTGAGAATGAGCTTATGAAAAATGAATCTGAGGCAAATCTCCGCTTTAGGGAACTTCTTGATTAAGATACTCATAAGATAAACACGTAAAGATTACCCAGATTCAATCTGAATGGAGATAGACCACATGCGAGCAAAGTTTCTAAAACCCGCAATCTTAGTATCGATTTACCTTGGCTTAGGTCATGGAGGTAGCATCGCTCTTGCGCAAAATGCCGATGCTAGCAATTTATATAAACGGGGCTTAGCAGCCACTTGTGCTAACTGTCACGGCACGGATGGTAAAGGAGTACTTGACGGCGGAATGCCTTTGATCAATAACCTCACTAGCGAGCAAATGCTGACCCAACTAAAAGCATATAAATCAGGTGCCCGCGAAGGCACTATCATGCCGCAATTAGCCAAAGGCTATTCTGACGAGCAACTTGAAACCATCGCCAATCAACTTGGCAAGAAATAATAAGGAAGCCCATCATGGATCGTCGACATTTTATTGGTCAAAGCGCAGCAGCGCTTGGTTTACTCGCTGGCTTTTCTGGACAGGCGCGTGCTAATTTACAAAAAGCAGAAATCCTCGTGATTGGTGGTGGGTATGGCGGTGCTACAGCCGCTAAATATCTCCGCCTATTCTCAAACAACACTGCAAAGGTAACGCTCATTGAACCAAATGCTTCTTTTGTATCTTGCCCACTCTCTAATTTAGTAGTGGGTGGATCTCGCACGCTTGCTGAGCTCACAACTCCTTATGACAACCTCAGCAAACGTCATGGCATCAAAATGATCCAGGATAGCGTTACCAGCATCGATGCAGACAAAAAAACGGTCAAGCTAGCATCCGGAAAAACACTGCGCTATGACAAGGCCATTGTTTCTCCTGGCGTTACCTTGATGATGAATAGCATTGAAGGGTTAGCGCAAGCAAATCAAGCTGGTGTTACTTTGCAAGCCTGGAAGGCGGGAGCCGAGACGGTTGCCCTTCATAAGCAATTAGCCGCCATGCGCGATGGCGGTACGTTTGCCATTAGTATCCCCGAAGCGCCTTACCGCTGCCCTCCCGGTCCTTATGAGCGCGCTTGCCAAGTGGCTAATTACTTGAAACAGAACAAACCGAAATCTAAGGTATTAATTTTGGATGCCAACCAAGACGTCACTTCAAAAGGAGCTTTGTTCAAAAAAGTATGGGCTGAGCAATATCCCGGCATCATTGAGTATTTGCCAAAATATAATGTCACTGCGGTTGACGCCAAAACCAAGACGATTAAATTTGAGGTACAAGACGACATCAAAGCAGATGTATTGAATCTGTTGCCTGCGATGAGTGCCGGTGAAATTGCCTTCAAAACAGGACTAGCCAATTCCAATGGTCGCTGGGTCAATGTAAATTACTTGAACTTTGAATCCACTGCGCAAAAAGATATTCATGTATTGGGTGATTCAATCCAGGTTGCTCCCGCGATGCCAAAGTCCGGTCACATGGCTAATCAACACGCTAAAGTAGCAGCGGCAGCAATCGTTGCTGAACTGAGTGCTTGGGAAGTCAACCCCGCTCCAGTACTAACAAATACTTGCTATAGCTTTGTCAATGATCGTGAAGTGGTTCACGTTGCCAGCGTGCACCAATACAACGCTGCCGAAAAGACCTTCAAGACCGTTCCGGGCTCTGGTGGGGTCTCTCCGGCACCCTCCACTCTAGAAGGCGTTTATGCCTGGGGCTGGGCCCACAATATCTGGGCCGATAGTTTGGGTTGACATAGATCAACCCTTGCGAAAAAAAGGGGTCCACGGGCCTCTTTTTTTGTTTATCTAAGTCCAAATGAGAAATATACTGAGCGAAATAGATTATAAAAATGGAGATTTCATGAATATGACCCCGAATTCACCAAAAGACGCGTCTAAGATAGAGGCCATTGTTGAAAAGTGGACAGTTCCCATTGGCAACCTCTTTGTTTCCCTCTTCCATCGCATTGCTTTATTTGGAATTGGTGCTGCAACAGTATGGTCTGCTGTAGTTGCTTTCATGGGAATGGTTAATAAAGGCTCAGCTTCGATTGAGGATTTGCTTTTACTCTTCATCTATTTAGAAATTGGTGCCATGGTTGGTATTTATTTCAAGACCAATCACATGCCTGTTCGCTTTCTGATTTATGTAGCTATTACCGCAGTTACCCGCCTCATCATTGATTTAGTCAATACTAAACATGAAGCAGATATGGCTATTCTATTAATGGGCTTAACTATCTTAATTTTGGCGCTCGCTAATGCAGTAGTGCGCTATGCCTCTCATAAATTTCCTAGTAGGTCTGGCGATAACGAATAGATACCCCTTAGCGCATCATCGATGTTCTATGAATGCAATACAACGTAAGACCTAGAAAGCCCCATGATCCAAATTAGAAAATCCCAAGATAGAGGTTATGCCGACCACGGTTGGCTAAAAAGCTTTCACTCCTTTTCCTTTGCTGGTTACCAAGACCCTCAGTTTATGGGCTGGGGGAACTTAAGAGTAATTAATGAAGATCAAGTAGCCGCTGGAAGGGGTTTTGGCGAGCATGGTCATCGAAACATGGAAATCATTAGCTATGTTCTCTCTGGTGAATTGGCGCATCAGGATAGCATGGGCAATGTCAAAGGGATACCACCAGGTGATGTGCAACGGATGAGCGCAGGAACGGGTGTTACCCATAGTGAATTTAATCACGCCAAAGACCAAACAACCCACTTGTTACAAATTTGGATTGAGCCAAACGTCCTTGAAATTCCACCCAGCTATGAACAGAAAACTATTCCCTTGATCGAGAAGCAAGGCAAGTTACGTTTAATAGCGTCTCCAGATGGTGCAGATGGTTCTGTAAAAATATCTGCTGATGCTAGAGTTTATGCTGGCCTCTTTGATCATTCTCAAACAGCGCAAGTACAGATCGACCCCAAGCGGAAAGCCTATGTTCATCTCATTCGTGGATCGCTTGATGTTAATGGGCAAAGTCTTAATAGCGGTGATGCCTTACTCATAGAGAATGAATCTCAGCTCAACTTCAGTCGTGCTACTGATGCTGAAGTGCTGTTTTTTGACTTGAGTCATTCCTAATTACCTATTGTTAATTGACGATAATTGCATTTCAAGATAGCCATTCAGTAGGATTAAAACAAGCTCATGAAATTTAAGGATTACTATGAAACGCTCGGTGTAGCCCGCTCTGCTACTGAGTCAGAAATTAAGGCGGCCTACCGCAAGTTGGCCCGCAAGTATCATCCAGACGTCAACAAAGAAGCTGGTGCCGAAGACCAATTCAAACAACTCGGTGAAGCCTATGCGGTCTTAAAAGACACGGAGAAACGCGCAGCTTACGATCGCTTTGGTGCCAACTGGAAAAATGGTCAAGACTTCACACCTCCCCCAAATTGGAATGAAGGTTTTGAATATTCTGATAGTAGCTTTGGTGGTGGCAACCCTGGATATGGTGGCGGCTTCGAAGGAGATCAGAGCGAATTCTTTGAATCCCTTTTTGGTCGAGGCAGACAGCGTCAAGGGGGGCGTGGTGGGCAGCAAGGTCAAGGGATGAACTTTAAAGGTCAAGATCATCATGCCAAAATTTTGATTGATCTTGCGGATGCCTATAACGGTGCTAAACGTACCATCGCTTTACATATGCCAACACTTGACGAGGGCGGTCACGTTAGCACACAAGAACGTAAATTAGATGTCAGTATTCCGAAAGGAATAAAAGCGGGACAAAATCTTCGTCTCTCAGGCCAAGGTAGTCCTGGCGTAGGTAAAGGACCTGCAGGTGATCTCTATTTAGAAATTGATTTTCATCCAAACCCGATTTATCGCGTTGATGGCAAGGATGTCTTCATTGATATTCCATTGGCACCGTGGGAGGCTGCTTTAGGTACTACTGTGAATGTCCCCACTCCAGCAGGATCGACATTAGAACTGAAGATTCCTGCGGGTACAGTTGCAGGCCGTAAGATGCGCCTCAAGGGTAAAGGTATTCCGAGTGCAGAGCCTGGTGACTTATATGTAGTACCAACCATTGCATTACCCCCCGCAGCAACTGACTCAGAAAAAGAGGCCTATCAACATTTTGAGAAGGCTTTTGATTTCAACCCTAGATCTCACTTGAAGGGATGATGATATGACCCAAACGAATATCACTTGGATTGAAGGTAGCGTTGTAGAAAATGAAGTACACATGACTATTGTGGAGCTCTCACATGCCTCACGCACGCCACAAGAACTAATCATGTCTTGGGTGACCGAGGGTGTACTCAGCCCTACTGGCGCATCACCTGAAGATTGGCGCTTTGGTGGTGACTCTCTCAGAAGAGCCAAAACTGCTGCTCATCTCACGCACGACCTAGAACTCAACGTTTCTGGCGTCGCCTTAGCACTGGATCTCTTAGAGGAAATTACGCAGCTACGTGCCCTTTTAAAGCGCCAGAATTTAGCCTAAGTGAGCTTGAGCTATGACTCGGAGCGGCTTAAGAGCTGCTCCCAGCGTTGTAAGCTGTGATCTAACTGCCCAGTAATCTCAGTTAAACGTGCCTGCATACTAGCAGCCAACTCAGGTTCATTTTTATAGAGCTCTGGGTTACTCATGGCAATCCCAATCTTCGCCTGTTCCGTCTCTAGTTCCTCGATTTGCAAAGGCAAAGTCTCTAGCTCTTGACGCTCTTTACCATTGAGCTTTTGCACGCTACTCTTGCTTGCAGGCTTAGTCTCAACCTTGGCTTCCATCTTGGGTACTACCTTAGCTTCCACCTTGAGCTCGGATTTATTTAGAGTCTTCGTAGCCGAGTTGCTCGCACGAATTTTGTCAGAGCGCGCTTTTTGAATCTTCCAATCCTCATAGCCGCCTTCATACTCACGCCAGAATCCATCACCCTCATGGGCAATGATGCTAGTAACCACGTTATCCAAGAAATAACGATCATGACTGACCAAGAAGACAGTCCCTTTATAGTCTTGCAGTAATTGCTCAAGTAAATCTAGGGTATCAATATCCAAATCATTCGTTGGCTCATCCAATACCAATACATTGGCAGGTCTCGCAAATAAGCGCGCTAGTAGCAAACGGTTACGCTCACCACCAGACAAGGTACTTACCGGAGAATTAGTGCGCTCTGGGGCGAATAAGAAATCACTTAAATAGCTCTTGACGTGCTTTTTATTACCGTTAATTTCAATCCACTCACTACCAGGACTAATGTAATCTTCAAGAGAAGCATTGAGATCTAAGCCTTCACGCATTTGATCAAAATACGCAACCTCAATACGGGTACCCATCGTTGCCGTTCCGGAGTCAGGAGCAATGGTGCCAAGAATCAGTTTGAGTAAGGTTGTTTTACCAGCTCCATTCGGTCCAAGCAGGCCGACCTTATCGCCACGCAAAATCGTTGCGGTGAAATCAGCAACAATGGGTCTATCGTAAGATTTACTGACATTCTGTAGATCGGCAACAATCTTGCCGCTGCGATCTCCTGCAGAAACCGCTAACTTGACTTGACCCATCGCATCCCTGCGCTCAGCTCGACTATTACGCAATGTTTCTAGGCGTGCAATACGCGCCACGCTGCGAGTACGGCGCGCTTCAACCCCTTTACGAATCCATACCTCTTCTTGAGCCAATAATTTATCAGCCCTCGCGTTGGCTAATGATTCGGAGTTCAGTTCTTGCTCTTTTAACACTTCGTATTGTGTGAAGTTACCGGGATAACTGCGCAGGATTCCACGATCTAACTCGACGATTTGCGTACATACATTATCCAAAAAGGCGCGATCATGCGTCACCAGAATGACTGATCCTTGATATTCCTTAAGGAGCTCCTCTAACCAAGCGATGGAATCTAAGTCCAAGTGGTTGGTTGGCTCGTCTAGCAATAAAACATCCGGCATCTCCACTAAAGCACGGGCAAGTGCTACGCGCTTCTTGGTTCCGCCAGAGAGAGTGCTGATTTTGAGATCTGCTTCTAAATGCAGGCGGTCTAATGTCTCGTAAACCCGCTGCTCCCAGTTCCAACCACTGAGGGCCTCTAACTGCGATTGCACTTCATCCAAACGATGGTGTGAGGCATCATCCCACTCACCCACACTAAGAGCCTCGTATTCTTCACGCAAAGCCTTAGCCTGTGCTACACCCTTAGAGACCGCTTCAAAAATAGTTTCCTCAGCATCAAAAATAGGTTCTTGAGGAACATAGGCAATGCGCAAGCCCTGTTGATACTGCAGAAGTCCGTCATCCATTTTTTCGATGCCGGCCAATATCTTCAATAAAGAAGATTTGCCGGTGCCATTGCGGCCAATTAAGCCAACACGCTCACCCGATTCCAGTGAAAAAGCCGTGTTTGCGAGGAGGTCAACGTGGCCGAAAGCCAGTTTTGCATCAGTAAGTACGATTAAAGCCATGGCGACATTATCACCACTTCCGAAAAAGACGAGCTATTTTAGGTCTCAGCCAAAAAAATAAGACCCCTAAGGGGCCCTATCTCAAGCACTAAGAACTGAATTCTTAGAACTTATAAGTCACACCCACTGCTGGCATCCATGGGTTCAGGGTTAACGTACCTAAATTGGTACCACCGGCAACCGTCTTAACCTCAGTACTCATAGTTGCGTATTTCAAATCAAGGTTCATACCCCAGTTTTTATCAAACATGTAGTCCATACCAATTTGTCCAACTACACCAAGACTAGATTGATTAACCGTTACAGAATTTCCAAGTGCAGGGAAGTTTTGACGATTGCCGAAAATAGTGTAGTTCACACCGAGACCTACGTAAGGTTTAAACGCACCTAAATCTGTAAAGTGGTACTGCGCTAATAAGGATGGTGGTAACGCAGTAATTTTACCGACGTTAGTATTGCCAGATCCAGCGGTAATATTTACTTGTTGTGGATAGGTTAATACCAACTCTGCAGCGATATTTTTAGTAAAGAAATAAGAAACATCAAATTCAGGAATCCATTGATTCTGTGCCTTGATGTTTAGAGACTGGACTGATCCATTTCCGCCAGATTGCCCATTCTGAAATAACAAATCTACCGCACGCACACGAACCATCCATGGATTCTCTGCTGCGGCTTGGGCCTGTGCGGCGATTGGTGCTAGGGATGCTACTGCAGCCATTGCTGCAACGAGAGTTTTAATACGCATGATGATTTCCTCTTGATGATCAATTTGATGAGTTCATTTTCGAATTGATGAGGAGCGGGCAATTTGATACAAATCAAATTGAATGCGCTTGTAATTTGTATTTTTGCTTAAAAGCAACAGTGTTTAGTTGCTTACTTGATGTAGATCAAAAGGACTCAGATTAACCCTCATTCCGATCCTGCAATCTACCTACAAAACCTTAGAATACGTTCCTTTAGCCTGCGACTCTCTCAGATGTCTATCGAAGGTCATTGCTACCCGTCTAGCCAGCAGTCTGCCCTTGATTGGTACTTGCATATTGACCCCCTGCCATTCCAACAAGCCGGCATCCTCGAGATCTTTGAGTTCCTCTAGCTCCACTTTGAAATAGCTAGAAAAATCAATGTGATGCGCATTTGCAAATAATTCGGTATTGAGGGCAAATTGGCACATCAACTCACCAATTAATTCACGGCGCAATAAATCATCGGGATTTAATTGCAAACCTCTGAGCACTGGTAAATGCCCCTGATCTAGAGCTTCGTAATACTCATCTAGGGTACGAATATTTTGCGAGTAACAATCATCTACCTTGCCGATGGAGGAGATTCCAAAAGCCAAGAGATCGCATTCTGCTTGAGTTGAGTAGCCTTGGAAATTGCGATGTAGCTTTCCTTCTTTTTGTGCAATGGCCAACTCATCATCCGGTTTTGCAAAATGATCCATACCAATGAAGACATAATCCGCCTCACCTAAACGAGTAATAGTATTGGAGAGAATATCTAACTTATCAGCTCCAACCGGGAGATCTGCTTCTAAGATGCGTCGCTGCGGCTTAAAGATATGAGGTAAGTGAGCATAGTTGTACACAGAAAGACGATCAGGATTCATGGTTAAAACGGCATCAACCGTTTCTTTGAAAGTCTCAGGAGTTTGCTTCGGTAAACCATAAATCAAATCGACGCTTCTCGACTTAAAGCCATATTTTCTTGACCAGTCCATCACAGCCTGAGTCTCTTCAATTGTCTGCACTCGATGAACTGCCTCTTGTACGGCAAGATTGAAGTCTTGAACACCAAGACTAATCCGGTTAAAGCCCAATTCTGCCAAGAGCGCAATATCTTTCTCGGTCACGCGCCGCGGATCAATCTCGATAGAGTATTCACCTCCAGGCAATAACTCAAAATGTTCTCGTGTGAAATGCATCAACTCAATCATTTCTTCATGAGACAGAAAGGTTGGAGTTCCACCACCCCAGTGCAACTGAGTGATTGGAATCTTTTTCTGCGCCCCCATAGCTGAGGTGACCATTGCCATTTCTTTCGCTAGGTACTTGATGTACTTTGCACTGCGGCCGTGGTCTTTTGTAATGATCTTGTTACATCCGCAGTAATAACAAATATTAGGGCAAAACGGTAGATGAAAATAGAGGGATAGGGGCTCGTTTGCTTTGGCAACCCGTTTTAATGCACCGAGGTAGTCAGCTTCTGAAAACGCTGCATCAAAACGGTCAGCGCTTGGATAAGAGGTATATCTGGGTCCATTGATATCGAACTTTTTCAATAATTCAGGATGAAATAAAACTTCTTTTTCGTCTGTTGGACTAGGAGTTACCACAGAGTTCATAAAGGGTTCGTCAATTGTTATCAAGGCTGTGAAGAGAGGTAATCTAATGCAAGTGCTTCGGCTACTTTAATCCCATCAACGCCAGCCGACAAAATTCCACCAGCATAGCCAGCACCTTCACCAGCAGGATAAAGGCCTTTAATGTTCAAACTCTGAAAGTTAGCCCCTCTCGTAATGCGCAAAGGTGAGGAGGTTCTGGTTTCTACTCCGGTTAAAACAGCATCCTTCATTGAAAACCCTTCGATTTGCTTTTCAAAGGCAGGTAAGGCCTCACGTATGGCTTCTATTGCATAAGCGGGCAAACACTCCGCCAAATCCGTTAAGTGCACCCCTGGCTTGTACGAAGGTTGCACACTGCCGAACTCGGTTGAAGGCTTTCCTTCTAAAAAATCACCTACTAACTGCCCAGGGGCTTCATAAGTGCCGCCACCAAGCTCAAAGGCTTTGGATTCAATCGCGCGCTGAAATTCGATACCCGCTAGCGGACCGCCTGGATAATCCTCTGGAGTAATGCCCACGACAATACCTGCATTTGCATTACGTTCATTACGAGAATACTGACTCATGCCATTAGTGACAAGGCGCTTGGGTTCTGATGCAGCAGCTACCACCGTACCACCAGGGCACATGCAAAAACTATAAACAGAGCGCCCATTCTTGGCGTGGTGAACCAATTTGTAATCCGCGGCTCCAATCAGTTCATTTCCTGCGTGCGGACCAAGACGCGCTTTATCAATGAGTGACTGAGGATGTTCAATACGAAATCCTACCGAGAAAGGCTTAGCCTCCATGAATACGCCAGCAGCATGCAAATCCTCAAAGGTATCCCGCGCACTATGGCCCAGAGCAAGAATGACATGGCTTGCAGGTAAGTCATCGTGGCCTTCAATCTTGACACCAGCAATTTGCTCCTCCTGAATATCAAAGCCAATGACTTTTTGATTAAAGCGAATTTCACCACCGAGATCAATAATCTCTTGCCGCATCTTCTCCACCACGCCAACTAAACGGAAGGTTCCAATATGAGGCTTAGCAACATAAACAATTTCCTCGGGGGCACCCGCTTTTACAAATTCATGAATGACTTTGCGACCGTAAAACTTAGGATCTTTAATTTGGCTATATAACTTACCATCTGAAAATGTCCCTGCCCCACCCTCACCAAATTGCACATTCGATTCCGGATTCAGAATATTTTTACGCCATAAGCCCCACGTATCTTGGGTACGTTCGCGAACTTTTTTACCACGCTCAAGGACGATGGGTTTAAAGCCCATTTGCGCCAAAACGAGCGCTGCAAATATTCCACAAGGACCAAACCCGATCACCACAGGG
Source organism: Polynucleobacter alcilacus (assembly GCF_018881545.1). Taxonomy (GTDB): domain Bacteria; phylum Pseudomonadota; class Gammaproteobacteria; order Burkholderiales; family Burkholderiaceae; genus Polynucleobacter; species Polynucleobacter alcilacus. The sequence goes on along the minus strand of NZ_JACVQD010000001.1, from coordinate 1,927,596 downwards.
CGCAATGCCTTACCAGCCTCAATCGACTCAGGTGCTTTGGCTACAAAATGGTAGCTCGTATCTGGCGATAGTCTGATATGGATATCGCCGTCAAATTGCTTTAGCAGACTCTCTTCATTTTTAGCAGACAGATCTACTGTGTAGATAAATGACAATACTACGTTTTTTCTGGCATCGTAACTGCGCTTGAAGATCTCAAACTGGATTAAGTCTTGAGGAGGTATCTTCAGACGCTTCAAAATCGCTGCTTCCAAAGCTTCTGGAGCATGGTCGATAGGTAAACGCAGTTCGGTGATACGGATCATGGGACTCTACGATACACAGTAATTTGAAGCCTCCTCATCTCTTCTGGGGAGCTTCTAAGCTTAAATAATACTGCTTAGGGCTGGCTAGTCATCATCCGAGGGCTATAAAGGCGATAATGCGGCATGGCTCTACGCGCAACTATCCACAAAGCCGACCTTCACGTCGCAGACTCTGACCGCCACTACTACGGCAGCCACTCCCTCACTATTGCTAAGCACCCTTCGGAAACAGAAGAGCGGATGATGATCCGAATCATTGCTTTTGCCCTACAAGCCAACGAAGATTTGGTCTTCACTAAAGGCTTGAGTGATACTGATGAACCGGATCTTTGGATCAAGGACCTCACTGATGCGATCAAGTTATGGATTGAAATCGGCCAACCCGACGAGCGTCGTATTCTTAAAGCCTGCGGTAGATCAGATCAGGTGATTGTGTATTGCTATGGTGGCCATACAAGCAAAATTTGGTGGGATGGGATTGCCAATAAACTAACGCGTGCGCGTAACCTGCAGGTGATTGCAATTCCAGCAGATCAAGCAGCAGAACTCAATAAACTAGTTGAACGCAGTATGGTGCTCCATGTCAACGTCCAAGATGGTGAAGCTTACGTCTCCTCTGAACAAGGGCAAGTGACGATTACACCTGAAGTATGGCGTAGCAATCAAGCGTAATTCCTTGGTAAAAAATGAAAGTCTTTGTTTTTGATACTAATGTCTTGCTAGATCTATTTGTGTTTAACGATTTCAGAGCAATTCATTTAAAAGCAGCACTACTTAGCCGCCAAATTGATGCCCTAGCAAGCCCAAAAACACTCGAGGAATTTACTGACGTGATTTCCCGCCCCCTGTTTTCTTTAGAGACGGACGCTCAAGAAACAATTCTTGCAGAGTGGCGCTTACTTGCCAGAGTATTAGAAGATCAAAACCTCTTATCTGCCCCCTGGCAATGTCACGATGCTGATGATCAAGTCTTCCTGGATCTAGCCTTTACCGCAAAGCCCTGCACCCTCATTAGTAAAGACAATGCCCTATTAAAGCTTGCCAATAAGGCGGCCAAAGAAGGAATACGGATTACCGTTGACTACACAGTCTAAGAATTACGCAAGGTATTGCCCGCAGTAAATCTGTAAGGAATCGGGGATATATCTAGAATGGAGTTCGGGATGGGATTTACCATCACAAGACCATACTGAGAAAGTGCATCGTTGACATGACTAAAAATAAAATGGCGGATCCTGATGATGGCCTATTTAAACCAGGCAGCAAACTGAAACACATCAAGACGGGTGGTTTTTATAAAGTGCTGTTGCTAGCCAATATTGAAGCTACGCTCGAACCTGCCTATGTTTACGAATCCATGCAGTCAAATGACTTTTGGATTAGACCAAAAGCGGAAATGGAAGATGGGCGCTTTGAACTCATTGCACCCTGAAGGAGATGGCAATATGACCGATGACCGAATTACTAATCTCGAAATCAAGTTGAGCTTTACCGAGGACCTGATCGAAACACTCAATGAGACCGTCTATAAGCAACAGCAACAAATTGAGTTTCTGTACCGGGAGCTAAAGGACATTAAAGAGCAAGCCAGTAGTGCAGGCACTGGTAGTGGGAGCCTCAAAGATGATATTCCGCCCCATTACTAAACCACTGCTAAGATTGTGCTGTAAGTGCCGTTTTCTACAACCTCAATAGAAAGACAACTATGGGTAACTTAACGCTATTTCTGGTCCAGTGGGGCTTAACTTCTTTATCTCTTTGGGTAGCTAGCTATATTTTTAGTGGCTTACGCTTTGCAGATGGTAGCTCACTGATTATTGCTGCTCTCGTCCTAGGCTTTGCTAACGCCATTGTTAAGCCGCTGTTGGTGCTCTTTACGCTACCACTCACGGTCCTCACCATGGGTCTATTTTTGCTAGTAGTCAATGCCTTAGTGCTAATGCTGGTATCTGCAGTAGTGAGCGGATTTACAATCTCTAGCTTCTGGACTGCACTTTTTGCCAGTATCTTTATTTCTTTATTCAGCCTCTTTATCAGCGGCTTGGTTTTCTAATACAACTTCTGGATTAATTCGATCCAGGATAAATACTCGTCCAAGAGTGCAGTGCTGCAGTACAGGACTGCCTCTTGGATGCGGGTGATTTTGCATTTTCAGCAGCAATACTGATGCCACCAGTTAAAAAGCCTAGTCCAATAGAGACTGCGCTGTTCACAACGCCCTCTTTACTTACTCCGACTTGAGGGTTTTGTAGAGTCCCTACCAACTGCACTAAGCCGCCTAAATCAATGCCTGTTGTAATGCCTGATTTTTCTTGGGGATCGATCTTGATATTAATCACTTCCGTATTGAGATTCACATTGCCCGATAGGGCAACATCCAATCGATCGGTTTCTACACCAACGGAGTTCTTTAAGGGAATCATGCCATTAGTAAGCGGTAAATAAGCAACTGCACATTCCAGAATTGTATTGTTAGTCTTTTTGCGCATGGGATTGACGGCATCTAAAACCGTGATTACAAAATCTCCGCCTTTATTGAGCAATTTAGAATCGAGAGTGGCATTGTTAATAGAGATCTGCAGCGCCCCGTTTGAAGAGGCGGCCATCTGATGCAAACTTTTACCTCTACCTGATAGGTTAAATGCAAGCTGTGTATTGCCGCCACTCACTTTTGCATTGGAGTTTGTGCTGGCAATTATTTGCTCTAGCGTAAATCCCTTAGCCATGCCCTTCATACTAAGAAGTGGGCTGGCGCTATTGAATTGAGAAATCACACCCTGAGCTTGAGCCTGACCTTTGCCAAGATCAAAGCTCATGCTATTCAGCTCAAGGATATCGCCTTTAAACAGCAGGCTCGCCTGCAGATTTTTAAATGGGGCTTGATCTGGAACGTTTAACTCGGCAATATTAATCGTTACTTTGCCGCTAGCCTCAGGGATCAAGTCAAATGGTAGTGGCTGGTCGCTAAAGAAATACTTCGCTTCGGACTTTTTGGGGGTAACTGGCTTCTTCGCATTGGTAGAGGCGGAGGCAGCGGCAGCCGCCGCCAATGGAATTAAATCAAATGATTTAGAACTCATTTTAAGATCAAATTGCGGTAACTGCTTTGGGTTTTTATCAATCTGCCCAGTGATGTCCAACGCTTTTCCGTTTAAGGAGAGATTGAAGTCGAGTTTCATATTGACCGGAGATTGATCCCAGTCGATGAGGGCCTGACGTAATGCGCTGGTCTTACCCCTCAAGCCCAATTTATAGTTTTCATATTGAAGATCCAATAAGACAGTTGTTTTGCTGCCGCCACCTTCTAATGAAAATTGAGGCACTGTAATCAATTGCACAGCATTACCCACGCCTTGATAGCTAATCCGTGCATCAGACATATGAATGGAGGTAATCGCCACAAAATTACTTTCACCGGATGAAGTGTCTGTAGTTGCAGTGTTTGGAGTTTTTGCAGTAGCAGCAGTTGAAGTAAGTGCATTTGTACTACCGCTATTTTTTGCATTGACTGAATCTGCTGGGCCACTCGGAACAATGCTTGGTGGACTTAAATCCCAGTTATCTTGCCCCGCTTTATTGGACTGCAAATGAAGTACTAGACCATTGGCACTAATGCTGCTAATTTCAACACGCTTTGCAAAGAGCGGTAATAACTTTATATCGAGCTCAACTTGTTTTAAGCTAAGCATCTGGGAATCGCTTGCCCATTGCGCATTACTTAAACTCACTTGCTCAGCCTTTAAACCAATCGAGGGGAAGAAAGTGAGGCTTACGGGACCGGAAATCGTCAAATCCCGTCCCGTAGCATCTTTTACCGTAGAGCTCAAAAATTTTGTTAGTGCCCCCGTATTGATCGATGACACGGCATACCAAGAAATCAAGCCCCCTATACCCAATATAGAGATAAGAACCATGAAGAAGATTTTCAGGGGTTTGCTCATGATGTATTCATTCTATATCGGAGCAAAGTATGCGGTGGGGTCTAGACTAAAATAGGCGGTATGAGTACAGATAGCCTACCGAAATGCCCTGCTTGTCAGGAAGACATGACCTACCCTGATGCAGATAACTTTGTCTGTGCGCAATGTGGTCATGAATGGCCAATGGCTTTAGCAGCCGAGGAAATAGAAGTGGGCCTCATCGTGAAAGATGCCAACGGCAATCTATTGGCTGATGGTGACACAGTAACCCTGATTAAGGATCTGAAAGTGAAGGGCTCTTCCACTACATTAAAAGTGGGCAGCAAGATTAAAGGGATTCGCTTGGTCGCAGGCGACCATGAGGTGGACTGCAAAACAGAAGCAGGCAATATGTTACTGAAAGCCTGCTTCCTGAAGAAAGCCTAAAGATACCGACTTAATTGCTCGCCTTTTTCAATACGGCATAAATCTGGTCCTTTAATAGCAATTTTTCCTTTTTTAAGGTTTCAATTTCCTCCGGAGTACCGGGTTCAGTAAAAGCCTCCATTCTTTGAATTTTCTGGTCCAAATGATTGTGTTTATCGAATAAATGAGAAAAGTGACGATCTGAAGTTTTCAGCTTAGTAATTAATTCACGATATTCAGGGAACATAGATTCTCTTCAAGTTAGGGTTGTATAAAACTGCTTTTTTAGTTTATCAATGCCCCCGCTTTAGGACAATGGATTTAGTAATTATTTATATTTAAGCCCTGCCCTGATAATTAGCAGGAGAAACCCCATACAAGCTTGGTTATTTACTTACAGAAACTGAAGTAATATCAATGGTGTATTAAACACAATAAAACCGAAAAGAAGGGTAATGAACCATGGCTACAAAGAAGTCTCCAGCAAAAAAGAAAGTAGCTACTAAGGTGGTAAAAAAAGCCCCTGCAAAGAAAGCTGCTAAGAAAGTTACCCCTAAGAAAGTGGTAGTTAAAAAAACAGCCAAAAAGGTAGTGAAAAAAACGGCTCCCAAGAAGGCGCCGGCAAAGAAAAAAGTGCCAAAAAAAGTGGTAGCTAAAAAGCTGGCTCCCAAAAAACCTGCTGCAAAGAAAGCCGCTAAGAAAGTAGCATCTAAAAAGGCTTCCTCTAAGTCCCCTAAGGTGGATCAATATGGTCTAGAACAAGATGACGAATTTCATGGTCTGTACTTTGCTAAATCAACCAACAAAGGTTTAGTTGAAGTCAAGCCGTGCACCTTCTCATTAATGTATTGGTGGAAAGGCTTGCTTGGCTACCCCGACATGATCGAGATCTCCAAAGGCAGTAATACTGCAATGCTACAGTTTGAATCGACTTTTGGTGGCGGTGACTCTGGCGAAACTGAGCTAACCGAGAAAGATGTTCTGGATATTGATCACATCATTGAAGTAGACGAGGAAGAAATGTTGATCTCTCTCTACTCCTATGTACCAATCCCTGTTCCAGATAAATTAATTGGTGCCTTGGGCTTAGCCATACTCAATATCAACCCAGAAACCCGTTATGGCAGCTTAGAACTTTGCTCCACTGAAAACGAAGAAGGCAAAACTGAGCATTTCTTACGTTATCGTGCAGCCACCTACTTACGCGGCATTAAGCTAGGTAAAGTTGAAGCGATTGAAAGCATGGTTACCAATGGTTCTGAGTTTTTTGGTCTTGCTTTAGATGCAATGTGCGTCAATAAGTCGATTAAGAAATGGTTGCTTAGCTAATAGCAGTCTTATCTACACGAATAGATATAAGTCAAAGGAAAACGGTCATTGACCGTTTTCCGACTTTCCAAAATCCTGACAGTTTGCTTACCTGATTTATTGCACTCTGCAAGAGCAGCAGCCTGCGCTTCATCTTCTTTTGCATTCTTAGGCGCATGTACCCCGATAGTTCCATCTGATTGCAGATAAACCCCAAAATCACTTTGGGGGGTACTACAGGCTATTAAAGTCAATGCTAGCAGTTGAAAACTACAGCGGCTCAGTTTCATAAATAGATAATTTAGCTTCATTGAGAAATCTTAGCCTGCATTACTGTGCAGAGCTACCACCTGGTCGATAACGATCCATCACCGTATCCAGCGAGTCATTGCTTATATCTGGATTGCTTTTTTGTAGGCAGCTTAACAAATATTGCTTATTAGCTTGTTTTTGATTTGGGTTTGGTAGCGAACCCTGTGGAGCAGGATTGACATTATTAAAACAGGTTCTAAATTGGTCTGGAGTGACCCCTAAGTCTCGACTAATCTGATCAACTGGTCTTCTGCCGTCGTCTCTCATTGGCATAATCTGAGTGGGAGAATTCATTCTAGGTGGCGGCAGAGGCATACCCTGAAATCCAGGCCTTGGACCCATCGGTGGAGGCCCCATCTGCGCATAGGATTGGCCTGTTATTAGCCATATGAATATAGAAAAAAGGGATAAGCGAAAACACATACATCACATCTTACCCGAGTCGCTCTCAACACTACCAAGCATCAACTACATCAAAACCGAAACCTTTACAGTAAAAAAATATTCAGCCCCCTTGCGTACCTAAAGTATGTAGCATTAGCGCTAAGCATAATCGCCACAAATCGTATTTAAGACTTTCTAGCGATAGCTTCAAACTGCTGCCGTTCTGCAATAAAAGCATTCACCACAATGGGATCAAAAGAAGTACCGCTATTGCTAATAATCTCTGTACAGGCCTCTTCAATAGTCCATGCTTTCTTATATGGGCGCTCGCTAACTAGAGCATCAAATACATCTGCGATCGCCATAATCCGACCTTCAAGCGGAATATTCTCACCTGCTAAATTTCTAGGGTATCCAGTTCCATCCCATTTTTCATGATGGGCCCCCGCTACTTTTATAGCCACCGATATTAAGTCGGTTTCTGCATTATCAGACTGAGCGGTAGACAAAATACTTTCTCCAATTAACGGGTGTCCTTGTATGATCTCCCGTTCCTCGTCTGTCAAGCGCCCTGCTTTTTTTAGTATCTGGTCCGGTATACCCACCTTACCTAAATCATGCAAAGGTGCTACCTTCACCAATCGCTTGATATGGTCTTCAGTAAGAAAATCCAAATGATGCCCCGAAGACCTAATGCGATCAGCCAGTAGCTTCACATATTTCTGAGTACGAATAATATGGGTACCTGTTTCATTATCTCTAGCTTTCGCTAAAGAATTCAGGGCGGACAGCATTTGGTTTTCTTTAGCAGTAATTTGTTCCCTTGCCTGCTCTAAATCCTGAAGATACTTTGTCATTGGTTTGATAACAAGCCATTTAACGATAGGGATCGTTATTAGCATCAGCAGTGCCATATCTAGAAAAACAGTTAAAAGATTTGGTAATTCCCCAAAAGATGGCAGCACAAACATAATTAAGGCTTCACCAATACCAATAGTGGCAATTAAAACAACATTAAGTCTTCTAATTGGATTGTATTTTTTGATATGAACCTTAGACCTTTAGCTTGGCGGAGAGGGAGGGATTCGAACCCTCGGTACCTTTGATAGTACGCCTGATTTCGAGTCAGGTACATTCGACCACTCTGCCACCTCTCCGAACCGAAAAATCATTATAGCCAGCGATAGCAAAAGCCTTATACCCGTTATTGACTAAGGCATTGACAGACTAAAAGAGATAAGTTACCTTAATATAGATATACTGATATGTATATCTATGAAAGGATTTACTCATGAATATCCAAATTTCAAAATGGGGAAATAGCCTAGCGCTACGCATTCCTGCTGCATTCATCAAAGAAATCAAGCTTAAAGATGGGGATAAGGTTGAGGCAACCCTATCGAAGGATGGATCATTAATTATTAGGCCACAAAAATTGGACCGTAAGGCAATTGCAGCGGAACTCAGAGCATTCAGGGCCACATTGAAGATGGGCAAATCCGTTATGGATGAAGTTCGTTCAGAGGCGCGCTACTAATGATTTATGTTGATACTAGTATTTTTGTGGCTTTGTGCACAAACGAACCAAAGAGCGATGCAGCTGACAAATGGCATGAAAACAGTTCCGCAAGAATGATTTCTTCAACCTGGACATTTACCGAATTTTCCAGCGCACTGAGCCTTAAAGTCAGAACGAATCAAATAACGGAGAAGCAAAGTCGCGAAGCCTGGAAAAAATTTGACGACCTCTGTCAAAACGATATTGAACTGATGCCCATTGAAAGTAAAACATATTATTCCGCTGGAATTTTGGTTGTAGATAGCAAGTCAAACCTCAGGGCTGGTGACGCACTTCATTTAGCTTCCGCGAAGCAACTAAAAGCTAAATCTTTGGCAACGCTAGATAAAGTTTTAGGAAAAAATGCTGATAGAGTAAAAATGAGAGCTGTTTTAATTTAATTCGGCTTAAGCACTTCTAGGCCGCCTAAATAGGCTTGCAATGCTTTTGGAATAGCAATACTGCCATCAACTTGTTGCTTGTTCTCGATTAATGCAACTAATGCCCTGCCTACTGCTAAGCCAGAACCATTCAAGGTATGCAGCAACTCTGGTTTGCCTTGCCCCACTTTAAATCTGGCTTGCATCCGTCTTGCTTGGAAGTCACCCATACTGGAGCAAGAGCTTATCTCGCGATACGCACTTTGTGATGGTATCCAAACTTCTAAGTCATAAGTCTTAGTGCTGCCGAATCCCATATCACCAGTACACAGCAATACTTTTCTGTAGGGTAGCTCGAGCAATTCCAAAATCCTTTCTGCATGGCCTGTTAATTCTTCAAGGGCTTGCATAGAGTCTTCTGGTTTAGTGATTTGTACTAACTCGACTTTGTCAAACTGATGCTGCCGAATCATGCCTCGTACATCACGGCCATAGCTACCTGCTTCAGAACGGAAGCATGGGGTATGCGCTACGAATTTCAATGGCAGAGTATCTGCATTGACAATCTCATCACGAACTAAATTGGTTACCGGAACTTCTGCAGTTGGTATGAGATAGAAATTTTCTATTTTGGATTCACCATCGCCGTCCTCGCCACCCATTTGACGGGGCACCTTAAAAAGGTCTGCTTCAAATTTGGGCAATTGGCCAGTACCACGCATGGATGCTGCGTTCACCATATAGGGCGTATAGACTTCTTGGTAACCGTGCTGTGTGGTGTGGGTATCGAGCATGAACTGCGCTAAGGCGCGATGTAATCTTGCTATCGATCCTTTAAGCACTACAAAACGTGAGCCACTAATCTTGGCGGCTGTCTCAAAATCTAGACCTAATGGACCACCAAGGTCAACGTGATCGTTGATCTCAAAATCAAAAATGGGCGCTTCACCCCAGCGCTTAACTTCTTGATTCTCGGTCTCATCTTTACCAGTTGGTACAGACTCATCAGGAAGATTGGGGATTCCCATTAAGAAATCCGATATCTCCGCTTGCAGAATCGTCAATCTTGCTGAGCCAGATTCCATATCCACATTAATCTGACTTGCCTCAGCCATTTCGGTAGAAGCATCTTCGCCCTTTCCCTTTTTCATACCAATGGCTTTTGCCAATTGATTGCGCTTGGCTTGTAATTCTTCGGTACGGGTTTGTAAAGATTTGCGCTCGGACTCCAGGGCGTTAAATTTCTCAACATCGAGTTCAAATTTACGAGTAGCTAAGCGCGCTTGAACTGAAGCGATATCTTTACGGAGTAATTGCGGATCAATCATATCTTGCTCTGGGTTGCTCTAGTTTTAGATTTAGACTCTAGTTTAAGCGTAAGACTTCAGCGCCGGCAGGTGGCGTAAAAGTAAAGCGATTTAGCGGGAGGTTGACGTTTAATTGAATCCTATCTAGCGTTACAAGAACCACGCTGCCTAGCCCATCAATTAACTCCAAAGCTTTAGGTAAACCGTTAACCATACCAATAGAAATCTTGGTATAGGGCAGGTCATTACTATTCTGAGTATTGGGGTTCTTCTTCGGGGATAAGGCGACCCACTTCATCCCTAAGCGCTCTTCACCTTCAACTAAATCGAAACTTTGATCCAAGGAAGCCTCGCCAAATAATATTGCTGCTGGGGATGCAGATAAAGCCTGACCCGCTGGACGAAAAGTGGCTTGATTCAAATCCTTATCCCACAAAATGAGTTGCTTGCCATCCGTAATCAGTTTTTGTTCATAAGGTTTTTGGGTATCCCAGATAAAGCGTCCAGGACGCTGGAACACAAAGCGACCTTGAGTCTGGCGCACAACCTTGAGACCTTTTTCTGAGGATTCATTGGCTCTCGGTGCGCGCAACTGTTGTTGTACAAAATCACCCTCAGCAGTCTTGGAGTTACGCACAAATTGGCGCAATTGCTCTACACCGCTTTCAGCATCAGCAGCAAAGGCACTGATAGAAAAAGTTGTGGAAGTCAAAATTGCAAATGGGATTAGCAATGAAATTACCAATGCGGATAAAAATCTTTGCAAAATACAGCCTTACTCTGAGGAGCGATGCAGAATCTCGCGATTACCACCGTTACCCATTTTGGATACCAGCCCCGCTTTTTCCATATCTTCGAGCAAGCGGGCAGCGCGGTTATAGCCAATCCGCAAATGACGTTGCACCAACGAGATCGAAGGACGCTTGTTTTCAAGAACAATCGCAACCGCTTGGTCATACAGTGGGTCTGCTTCACCACCACTCTCGCCGGTTAATGCATCGCCATTGGATTCATCCACACCTTCGAGGACGCCATCAATGTAATTGGCCTCACCCTTTTCTTTGAGCCATTCAACAACACGATGGACTTCATCATCAGATACAAAGGCGCCATGAACGCGCACTGGCAAACCGGTGCCTGGTGCCATGTAAAGCATGTCGCCCATACCGAGTAGTGCTTCCGCGCCTTGCTGATCCAAAATTGTCCGGCTGTCGATCTTGCTGCTCACTTGGAATGAGATACGGGTTGGCACATTCGCCTTAATTAAACCCGTAATCACGTCGACGCTGGGACGTTGGGTTGCCAACACCAAGTGAATACCAGCGGCACGGGCTTTTTGTGCAATTCGCGCAATGAGTTCTTCGATCTTCTTACCAGACACCATCATCAAGTCAGCCAACTCATCGATCACGATCACGATGACAGGCGCCTTATAGATTGGCTCAGGGTCTTCGGGAGTCAAGCTAAATGGATTGGTGAGCTTCTCACCCTTTTCTTCTGCTTCCAGAATCTTCTTATTAAAGCCAGCCAAGTTCCGCACACCAAACTTACTCATGAGCTTGTAGCGGCGCTCCATCTCATTCACTGCCCAGTTCAGCGCGTTATATGCTTGTTTCATATCTGTCACAACTGGGCAAAGCAAATGGGGGATCTTGTCGTACATCGCCATCTCCAGCATCTTCGGATCAATCATGATGAGTCTTACCTCATCAGGTTTAGCCTTAAAGAGCAGAGAGAGAATCATGGCATTAATACCGACTGACTTACCAGCACCAGTAGTACCTGCTACCAAGCAGTGTGGCATCTTTGCTAAGTCAGCAACCATCGGACTACCGGCAATATCTTTACCTAAAGCCAGCGTTAATAATGAATGGTTATCGTTGTAGACTTGGGAAGTCAAAATCTCAGACAGATAGACAGATTGGCGCGTTGGGTTTGGCAATTCCAAAGCCATACAGGTCTTACCCGGAATGGTTTCTACTACACGCATGCTGACTACGCCTAGAGCACGCGCTAGGTCACGAGAAAGATTCACAATCTGACTGCCCTTTACGCCTACTGCGGGATCAATCTCGTAACGGGTAACAACTGGGCCAGGGTAAGCCGCGATTACCGTTACCTGAACATTAAATTCTGCGAGCTTACGTTCAATTAAACGGGATGTGAATTCCAATACATCGGCAGAAATTGTTTCTTTTACTTCTGGTACAGGATCCAGCAATGCCAATGGTGGCAATTCTGAATCGGGGATATCCACAAACAAGGGTTGTTGTTTCTCGCGCTCGACACGGGCACTCTTTGGAATCTCTGCTGGCGCCCGCACAATTTGGACGGGAGCAGCAACTTCCACGCGTCCGCGGAACTCTTCCACAAATTCTTCACGCTCTTCAGCAGCAGCCTCGCCTAGCCGCCGATCTGCCTCACTATCGCGACGTTCACGAATGCGATGAAAGGTCACTTCTAAAAAACGCCCTACTTTTTCAGCGACATCTAACCAAGAAAAATGGAGAAACAAAGACAAACCAGCACAGAGGCCAAATAGAAGAATGAGCGTTGCACCAGTAAAACCCAAGGACATTTGTAAGGGATCGCCAATCAACTCGCCCAAAATGCCACCAGGAGGCCTAGGAAGCTCCCAGGACATGGAATGCATCCGAATGGACTCAAGACCCATACTGCAGATTAAAGTCAGCCCAAAGCCCAACCAGCGCACCAATAAAGAATCTGGCTTAGCGTCAGGGTCTGGGGGAAGCGGAATACTCCAAAGTTCACGCCAACCATTAAGCACACGCCGCCCAAAGAGAACCACCCACCAAAAGGCGGAAATTCCGAAGATATAGAGCATTAAATCGGCTAAATAAGCCCCAAAACGACCGCCTAGGTTCCTGGGGGCCTCAAAACTAGCATGGGACCAAGCGGGATCGGCTTTGGAATAGCTAAGCAAAATAGCAAATAAACCGAGGCATAAACCCAAGGAGATAAACCAGCGGGCCTCCATTAGCAGGCGGGGCATCCGGCCCTGACTACCGTTTTCAGGGGGCCTGGTCATTGGGGACTTCGGATATACAGTTCGCGCCATGTTCTGCTGATTGTAAACAAGCAAATCTATAATTTGGATATGAATACAAATACCCCAAAACACTCCAAAGTTCTTATCCTCGGTTCTGGCCCTGCTGGCTATACAGCTGCAGTCTATGCTGCTAGAGCCAATTTAAAGCCTACCCTCATTACCGGATTGGCTCAAGGGGGTCAGTTAATGACCACCACAGACGTCGAAAACTGGCCTGCTGATGCCGATGGAGTCCAAGGACCCGAGCTCATGGAGCGCTTTTTAAAGCATGCGGAGCGCTTCAATACCGAGATCATTTTTGACCATATTCATACTGCAGCCCTTACTGAGAAACCGATTCGTCTCGTTGGCGACTCTGGAACTTATACCTGCGATGCGCTGATTATTTCTACTGGGGCTTCTGCTCAATACATTGGCTTACCGAGTGAAGAAGCTTTTATGGGTCGCGGTGTTTCTGGTTGCGCCACTTGCGATGGTTTCTTCTACCGTAATCAAGATGTCTGCGTAGTTGGTGGTGGTAACACTGCAGTGGAAGAAGCGCTCTACCTCACCGGTATTGCAAAAAAGGTAACCGTCATACACCGGCGCGATAAATTCCGTGCTGAACCAATCTTGAATGATCGTCTCATGGCTAAAGTTGCCGAAGGTAAAGTAGAACTCAAACTCAACGCCACACTTGACGAAGTCCTTGGCGATGAAAAAGGTGTAACTGGTGCGCGCATTAAGAAACAAGATGGCAGCACAGAAGACATTGCTGTCACAGGCGTATTCATTGCGATTGGACACAAACCCAACACTGAACTCTTTGTTGGCCAGCTCGATATGCACAATGGTTACATTAAGACCCACTCAGGCCTCGAGGGTAATGCCACTGCTACTAACATCCCTGGTGTGTTTGCCTCTGGGGATGTGCAAGACCACATCTACCGCCAAGCGATTACTAGCGCTGGTACAGGCTGTATGGCTGCTTTAGATGCACAGCGTTATTTAGAAACTTTGGATTAAGCTTTCAAAGATTTGCTAATAAAAACGCCTAGCATTGCTAGGCGTTTTTATTTAATGCGCTCTTCGCTCTTATGTGCTCAGAGCTAGTAAGGCCACTTCTGGAGCGCGGTCAAGTATTTTTAGCAACGCTTTTGCTGCGCCCGTGGGACTACGCTTCCCTTGCTCCCAATTTCGAATAGTTTCCAAGGAAACTTCAATATGATTGGAGAATTCCTGTTGAGATAAACCAATGCGCTCACGCACACGCTTTGCATACTTTGCAGCATCGTGCATAGCATCAGCATCATCTTCTTTTTGGTGCAACTTAATCAGACGCTCAGTAGTTGCATCAAGCAACTTCTTGTTAACAAAACCCTTCGGAAAGCTTTTAGGATTATTTAGATCAACACTTACGCGAACTATTTTTTTCATAACGTTTGACCTCCCTACTATTAGCCCTTCTTGCCGAAATAATTCTGATAGCCCTATGCCTTGATGTAAAAACAACTACAAAGACCTTTTCATCTATAACGCCTAACGCACGAAAACGCTCTTCACCGTAATCCCTGCGCTGATCACGCTCTATAAGTAGCGCGGGATCTGTAAAAATTGTTATCACATATGCAAAATCAAAATTTCGAGAAATCTGGCATGAGTTACTTTTAGCCCAATCCCATTCAAAATCCATTAATCTAATGGTAGTTCAATGAACTACCCCTGTCAAGTGCCCCTTAATGCTAAAACGCCCAGCATTGCTAGGCGTTTTAGTTTGTTACTTTCATTACTTTTTCTTAACGACTGATTACCGGCAGCAACGGCACGATTAGTAAAGCTACGATGTTGATGATCTTGATGAGTGGGTTTACTGCAGGACCGGCAGTATCTTTGTAGGGATCGCCCACCGTATCGCCAGTCACTGCTGCTTTATGCGCATCAGAACCTTTACCGCCGAAGTTACCCTCTTCGATATATTTCTTGGCATTGTCCCAAGCACCGCCACCAGTACACATGGAGATCGCTACAAATAAGCCCGTCACAATCGTGCCCATTAGCAAACCGCCCAATGCGGCTGGTCCCAATACAAGACCAACTACGATCGGCGCCACCACTGGCAATAGCGAAGGCACAATCATCTCTTTAATTGCAGCAGAAGTGAGCATATCTACTGCCTTGCCGTATTCAGGCTTCGCAGTGCCCTCCATGATTCCAGGGATATCGCGGAACTGACGACGGACCTCTTCTACTACAGCACCAGCACAACGACCAACCGCTTCCATTGCCATCGCACCAAACAAGTAAGGAATCATGCCACCAATAAAGAGGCCAATGATCACCATATGGTTGGACAAGTCGAAGGAGACTTGTTGGCCAATACCCTCTAAGGCATGGGTGTAGTCAGCAAAAAGTACGAGTGAGGCTAAACCAGCAGACCCAATGGCGTAACCCTTGGTAACTGCTTTGGTAGTGTTACCAACAGCGTCCAATGGATCAGTGATATCGCGAACTGCTTGTGGCAAACCTGCCATCTCTGCAATACCACCCGCATTATCAGTAATAGGACCGTAAGCATCTAGAGCAACCACAATACCGGCCATGGACAACATGGCGGTTGCTGCAATCGCAATCCCGTACAAACCGGCTAACCAATAGGCTGCATAAATTGCCGCACAGACAAAGAGCACAGGGTATGCAGTGGACTTCATGGAGATACCTAAGCCAGCAATAATATTAGTGCCATGACCTTTAGTAGAGGCTTCAGCAATATGTTGTACTGGCTTGAACTGGGTACCGGTGTAGTACTCAGTGATCCACACTAAGCCTGCAGTCAGCAAAAGGCCAACTATTGTCGAGCCAAACAAGCGCCACTGACTACCTGGAATACCGAGCGCATCATCGGGCATGATGAAGTTGGTTACAAAGTAGAAGGCAATTAAAGATAAGCCACCAGCAATGATCAAGCCCTTATACAAAGCAGGCATGACATTTTTCATCCCCGGTGTTGCTTTAACAAATGAGCAACCAACAATGGATGCAATGATAGAGACACCGCCCAAGACCAATGGGTAAACAATCGCAGCTACTGGTGCACTTGAAATAATTAATGATCCCAGCACCATGGTGGCGATGAGCGTTACTGCATAAGTTTCAAATAAGTCAGCCGCCATACCTGCGCAATCACCGACGTTATCACCAACGTTATCGGCAATCACTGCCGGATTGCGTGGATCATCTTCCGGAATTCCGGCCTCTACTTTGCCGACTAAGTCTGCACCCACGTCAGCAC
Source organism: Polynucleobacter alcilacus (assembly GCF_018881545.1). Taxonomy (GTDB): domain Bacteria; phylum Pseudomonadota; class Gammaproteobacteria; order Burkholderiales; family Burkholderiaceae; genus Polynucleobacter; species Polynucleobacter alcilacus. The sequence continues at coordinate 1,911,379 of NZ_JACVQD010000001.1, read as the reverse complement.
CCTTAGTAAAGATACCGCCTCCAAGCCGCGCAAAGATAGAAATTAATGAAGAGCCGAAAGCCAAACCAATTAAGGGATGCAATACAGCAGAGAGATCTTGTCCTGAGCCAATCGAGACAAGGAACATAAAGAACAGACCAACACCCAAGAGACCAAGACCAACGACCAACATGCCAGTAATCGCGCCACCCTTAAATGCAACATTTAAGGCTTCATTCATCCCCTTGGTAGCTGCTTCTGCTGTCCGAACGTTGGCGCGGACCGATACATTCATACCGATGAAGCCGCATGCCCCAGACAGAACCGCACCAACTACAAAACCAATAGCAGTCGCGAAGTCTAAGAAGAGTGCCATCAGGATGGTCAGAACGACCCCGACCACAGCGATGGTTTTGTATTGACGCGATAAATAGGCGGCAGCGCCGAGTTGAATTGCCTCAGCAATCTCTTGCATCTTGGCATTGCCAGTACCTTGCTTCAAAATCCAGCTGCGCATCACAAAACCGTAAACTACGGCTAGGACACCGCATGCCAAGGCAAAATACAAGCCTAAAGTGACATTACTCATGCTTGAACTCCCTAAAGTTGATCTCTATTGTTTCTATATCTGGCGCTTAGGTAGACCTGGTTTCTGAAAGCCTTAAACTAGGGTCTTTAAGCTGTAACAGTATGTAACAGAATCACCCCTGCTTCCCTTCACTAGAATCAGGGTATTTACTAATCACTATTCGGAGTATTTATGAGTCTCGACAACGTCAAGCCAGGAAAAAAGATCCCTGAGAGCTTCAACGTCATTATTGAAATCCCAATGAATGCTGATCCTATCAAGTATGAAGTGGATAAAGAAAGTGGCGCAATTTTCGTCGACCGTTTCATGGGTACTGCAATGCACTATCCCTGCAACTATGGCTATATTAATAAAACCATCGCTGGTGATGGTGACCCGGTTGATGTTCTTGTAATCACTCCATTTCCACTCATCCCGGGCGTTGTAGTGAGCTGTCGCGCTATTGGTCTACTCAAAATGGAAGATGAGGCTGGACAAGACGCTAAATTATTAGCAGTTCCAGAAGACAAAATTTTGCCGATCTACACCCATTGGCAAAAACCAGAAGACATCAATCCATTACGTTTAAACCAAATCCAACACTTTTTTGAACACTACAAAGATCTCGAGCCAGGCAAGTGGGTAAAAGTGAGTGGTTGGGGTGGTGTTGCGGATGCACATCAAGAAATTTTGGAAGGCATTGAGCGCTACAACAAAGCAGCTAAATAATTCATTATTGAAATATGGAACAGAAAAGGCTTTGTGAATCAAAGTGAGTGCGCAAAAAATTGCCCTAGCCCAAATAAACCCCTTACTGGGTGATCTGGCTGGTAACGCGCAACTGATTCATAAAGCCGCTCTAGAGGCCTTTAAACAAGGTGCCAAACTACTTGTTACCCCTGAGCTTTCGCTCACTGGATATCCTCCTGAAGATCTCTTGCTGCGCCCTGCTTTTATTGAAGCAACCCAACTGCAGCTTGATCTCTTGATGAAAGAGCTAGCTCAATACTCGGGTCTTACTGTGGTGGTGGGGCACCCCAAAAAGACTCCTGATGGTCTGCAAAACTTTGCCTCTGTTTTGCAAAACGGCAAAGTGCTCGCAGGTTATGCCAAACAAGAATTACCCAATCATGAAGTATTTGATGAAGTACGCTACTTCGTCCCCGGCAACCAAGCCTGTGTTTTTGAATGCGAAGGGATTCGCTACGGCGTAATCCTCTGCGAAGATGCATGGCATATTGGTCCAGCAAAACAAGCACGGGCTGCTGGCGCCCAAGTAATACTGGTACCCAATGCTTCTCCCTATCATCTGAAAAAAGAAGCGCTGCGTATAGAGGTACTGCGTGAACATATCGCGCTAACCAATATGCCCCTGGTCTATGTCAATGCCGTTGGCGGTCAAGATGAATTGGTATTTGATGGTGGATCCTTTGCTCTCAATGCTAATGGCGAAGTCGTCATGGCCATGCCTCAATTTGTCACTGACTTAGGTTTCGTGGAAATAAACTCCTCAGGCCAATTAGAAACAGGAACTATCACCCCGCCCCAAAGCGTTGAGGCCCAAGCCTATCAAGCACTGGTTCTGGGCGTGCGCGACTACGTGAACAAGAATGGTTTCCCAGGTGTGATTATTGGACTTTCAGGCGGCGTGGATTCAGCCTTGGTTCTGGCACTTGCGGTAGATGCCTTGGGTGCCGATAAAGTCCGAACCGTCATGATGGCCTCGCGCTACACAGCGGACATCTCTTGGATTGATGCCCGTGAAATGGCTCAAAATTTAGGCGTTCAATACGATGAAATTCCAATCAGCGGTCCGGTAGATGCTTTAGAAGAATCTTTGGCAGAGCAATTTCAGGGCCTAAAAGCCGATGCTACTGAGGAGAATATTCAGGCTCGGGTCCGCGGCACCCTACTCATGGCTTTATCAAACAAAACGGGTCGCCTAGTTTTAACCACTGGCAATAAGAGTGAGATGGCCGTGGGCTACTGCACGCTCTATGGTGATATGGCTGGCGGATTTGCAGTGATTAAAGATATCGCCAAGACCTTGGTTTATCGCTTATGCGCTTATCGCAATAGCATTAGCCCTGTTATTCCAGAACGAATTCTTACCCGCGCCCCATCAGCGGAGTTACGCCCCGATCAAACCGACCAAGATAGCCTGCCTTCCTATGAAGTATTGGATGGAATTGTCGAGCGCTATATGGAACAGAACCAATCCATCGCAGAAATCATTACCGCTGGTTTTGATCCTGAGAGCGTGGAAAAGGTCACTCGCCTCATCAAACTCAATGAATACAAGCGCCGCCAAGCCCCTCCTGGGGTACGGGTAACTACTCGCGCCTTTGGTCGTGATTGGCGCTACCCAATTACTTCGCAATTTAGAGCCTAAAATAGCCGTTTTAGACCCAATTTATAGACAGGATCCAGTTCTAGGTATGATTACTGGGTTAGGGAGATCAAATGAAATTAATTACATCAATCATTAAGCCGTTCAAGCTCGACGAAGTCCGTGAAGCATTAGCTGAAGTGGGTGTCACTGGCTTAACCGTTACTGAAGTAAAAGGGTTTGGTCGCCAAAAAGGACATACCGAACTGTATCGTGGCGCAGAGTATGTGGTGGACTTTTTGCCTAAAGTAAAAGTCGAAGCGGTGGTGCCAGGTGACCGCGTTGAAGCTGCTATTGAAGCAATTACTAAAGCAGCGCATACAGGAAAAATTGGTGACGGCAAGATTTTTGTTACTGCAGTAGAGCAAGTCATACGTATTCGTACTGGCGAAACCGACGAATCCGCTGTTTGATATAACTCTGGTGGGCTAAGAGGCTCTTAAGCCAATAAGCTTGCTGATCTTACTGAGTATCGGTTGCAGGCGCAGGCTGACCAAGCTCAGCCGCTTCTAAAATAATGGTCCTGCCACTGGTATTGCTCGGGCGCACCTTAGCTCCCTGATAGTACAAGTCCACCTGATTCAAGCCTGCAGTTAAGACCTTAAATGGCGGCTTTCCGTAAATACTGGCACCCATTCCGGGCTCTAGAGTTTTATTTTGGGTTTTACCAGTCGCATCGACTACGCAAACTGTTTGAGAAGTCTTCGCCTGAACATAAACCATATCACCTGTCTTTTTAGGGGCTTCGGACTTATAACTCACAACTGATGCATCGGCACTGGGGCATTCAGAAGGGCTTATCTGAGGGGTGCTTGCAGCCGTTGACGGCGTCGCCACTGCAAATGCTGCAGCCCCCGCTACTGGTGCGCCAGGCTTATTGTCTTGCGCTACATCTGGAGTAATCGGCGTATTTGGTGACACCGGTTCGGCAACCACTTCTTCTACCAACACGACTTCTTTTTTAACGGGCTCTGGGAAAAATAAAGGGCGCAAATTAATCAAGGCGAATACACCTGCTGCTGCAATACTCAGCAACAAAAATAGTTTCTTTCTTGAACTATCTGAAGTCTTCTCTTTGTTAAACCCCTTTTCAACTACAAACTCTTGGGGGTTGAGTATCTTTGCTTGCTGAGGCTGCGAATCTGGCTTGATTATCTCGGCCACTTTTTCTACCACTGGTTCAGCTTGTATTTCTGCGGCATCTTTCTGGGTGGGGAAAAGCCCACCAAAATCAAATGCTTCTTCTTCTGGTAATTTTAATAAGCCAGCAACTTTTTTCGCAGCGGTAACTCGAATTTGAGCACTATAAAAAGAGGCACTCCCGCCATTTTCGATCTGCTCTATTTGACGCACTGAAAGACAAGCCATGCCCGCCAATTCTTTTACACTTAAACCAAGACTTTCTCTAGCCTTAGTAAAAGCTTCTTTACGAATCTCCGGTAATTTGTCGCTAGTTGGCATTGCGATTCTCTTGTCTCATCACTTGTTGCGTATCTTAGCAACTTTATATGTCTGAAATGTAAATGCTTTATTAATTTGTAGTATCTAAATACCACCAAATACATTAATCCAACAGCTTGCTACTTAGCGGGCGCTTCTCCGACTCCGACTCCAAAAATTTCTTCACCAAAGTTTTAAATGAGTCCGTGCATTTAATCGATTTCTCTAAAAATACAGCGGCAGTTAAATAATCCTCAACGAGGTAGCCGAATTCGCCAACTTTAGTCATTGAATTCAAAGGTAAAGTAATCGAGGTCTGACTGTAACTCAGTTAGTTGTTCTAAGCTATCTGCTTTAGAGCGAATATTCATGCCTTAAGCCAATAAATGGATTCACTTTTCTGTTGCACCGCAGCATATTGAGAACTTACTCAGGGCATGGTGAGAATCTAAGACCCTTTTTACGTATCACGGCACAATAGAGCCTTTCGAAATAAACCTTTTCTGGAGTAATAAGCATGAAACGCCTAAATGAACGCTCGCGCATGGTCACAGAAGGAGTCGCTCGCGCCCCCAATCGTTCGATGTATTACGCAATGGGTTATCAAGAAAAGGATTTTTCTAAACCAATGGTGGGGGTTGCCAACGGCCACTCCACAATAACCCCTTGCAATAGCGGCTTACAAAAATTAGCCGATGCTGCCGTGGTTGCTCTTGAAGAAGCTGGTGCAAAAGCACAGTTATTCGGAACACCTACTGTTTCTGATGGTATTGGTATGGGTACCGAAGGGATGAAGTATTCCCTCGTATCACGCGAAGTCATTGCTGACAGCATTGAAGTTTGTGTCAACGGCCTTTGGCAAGACGGCGTCTTAGTCATTGGAGGCTGCGATAAAAATATGCCCGGTGGCATGATGGCTTTAGCTCGCACGAATGTTCCCGGCATTTATGTCTATGGCGGCACAATCAAACCAGGTCACTACAAGGGTAAAGAACTGAATATTGTTTCGGCATTTGAAGCAGTTGGTGAATTTACTTCCGGCAGATTAAGTGCAGAGGATTTAAAAGGGGTTGAAGAAAACGCCTGCCCAGGTAGCGGTTCTTGCGGTGGTATGTATACCGCTAACACCATGAGCTCATCCTTCGAGGCACTAGGCATGAGCCTGCCCTATTCTTCTACGATGGCTAATGAAGATGAGGAGAAAGTAGTAAGCGCTGCTGAATCTGCTCGTGTACTAGTAGAAGCTATTAAAAATAATTTGCGTCCCCGTGACATCATTACCAAAAAATCCATCGAGAATGCAGTCAGTGTGATCATGGCAGTTGGTGGCTCTACCAATGCGGTATTACACTTCCTAGCCATTACCAGCGCAGCAGAAATCGATTGGACCATCGATGATTTTGAGCGTATTCGTAAGCAGGTTCCTGTGATCGTGGATATGAAACCATCCGGTACGTATTTAGCAACCGATTTACATCTAGCCGGTGGTATTCCGCAAGTCATGAAAATCTTGCTAGATGGCGGATTACTCCATGGTGATTGCATGACAATTACTGGCAAGACTATTGCTGAAGTATTAAAAGATATTCCTGCTGTGCCACGCGCCGATCAAAAGGTCATTCGCACTTTAGACAATCCTTTGTACAAGCAGGGTCACTTAGCCATCCTAAAAGGCAATATTTCTCCAGAAGGTTGCGTAGCCAAGATTACCGGCCTAAAGAACCCTTCTATGACTGGTCCTGCTCGTGTCTTCGATTCTGAAGATGATGCAATGGCAGCAATCATGGCCCAAAAAATCAAAGATGGTGACGTTGTTGTGATTCGCTACGAGGGCCCCAAAGGCGGCCCTGGTATGCGTGAGATGCTTGCCCCTACTTCAGCTCTCGTTGGCCAAGGCCTAGGAGAAACTGTAGGCCTCATCACCGATGGTCGCTTCTCTGGTGGTACTTGGGGCATGGTAGTGGGTCACGTTGCCCCTGAAGCCTATGTTGGTGGTGTCATTGCGCTCATCCATGAAGGTGACTCAGTCACCATCGATGCTCACCAACTTCTGATTCAGCTCAATGTCGATGAAGCGGAGATCGCTAAGCGCCGTGCAGCTTGGGTGCAACCAAAGCCCCGCTATACCCGTGGCTTGCTTGCTAAGTACGCTAGCCTTGCCAGTAGCGCAAGTAAAGGTGCGGTAACCGATCTCAATTTGGACCTATAAAGTCAGAGGCCTCAATAGCAAAAGCCCCTAAGTAAAACTAGGGGCTTTTTTTCTTCCTACTCTGTTTCTACTGCGTTTACACTGCCTGCATTAATGCTTCATTACACCTGGACTACCCATTGCATTGACTGGCATTTTCACTTCAACTTCACCAGCCTTCGCAAACTTCAACTTTACGGGCACTGTCTCACCACTTGCTAATGGCGCTTTGATATTCATAAACATGAGGTGCATGCCACCAGGCTTTAATTCAACCATTCCCCCTGCCGGCACTGGAATATCCTTCACTTGACGCATCTTCATCACATTACCTTCCATTGACATTTCATGCAGCTGCACTTCACCAGCAATAGGAGAGCTAGCGGAGACCAATAGATCAGTAGCACCTTTATTGTCGATTTTCATAAAACCACCGGCAACCTGCTGGCCAGGAACGGTCGCACGAGTATAAGCATCCTCAATCTTGATAGCGCCCACTTTTGCCACTTGTGCTTGAGCTGTAAGGCTCAAACCCAGCACTGCAGACATCAACATTGATCCCAATATATTGTGTTTCATACTTCCCCCTTTAATTAATCTTATAGCCCAAGATGGCTCTCAAGCTCTTTTTCAAAGTAATCGTTAGCGCCATGATCTTGAATCCTAGGAACCTTTCACCATCCAAGCTTGCAGCTCTTGGAAATTTGTCAGCCCTGTTTTTCGAGTTGCTTTACCGTTTTTATCGATCAAAATCGTAGTAGGTGTTTCTCCATGCCATTTGCGGTCAATCTCATAGCGCAAGCGCTCATCAAATGGTGCTACAACATAATAGTTATTGGCATTTTGCAGATTTGCCTTAGTAAGCATTGTTTGCATGCTCTCAGTAGAGACATCATCTACCTGAATAAACACCAGCTTTGCATTGGGATGACTTTTTAGAAAACTGCCCCATTGGGGAAATTCTTTAATACAAGATGGGCAAGTGACTCCCCAAAAGTGAACAGCCAAAGGCGCACCATTTGCAGCCTTAACTAAGTTAGACCAATCCCCATTTTGATAAGGCTTCAATGTGGGCTTTTCGGCAAAAGCCAAATTAAGCATTCCAATTACCAGCATGAATGCAAGTACGATTTTTTTCATTGCCGCTGTCCAATCTGAATTAACTGATATCCATCTTGGCGCGTTAGCCAGGATAAAAATACAGTATTGCCTTGATTGACGAGTAAAGGATGGTCACTATAAGAGCTGGTTTGAGAGGCCCACTGTGGATCTGACCAGGTTTTTCCATCGTCCTCTGAATGCTTGATATAAACCATGGAGCGGGATCCATCAAATTCTTTCCAGGTCATCCAAACTTGCTGACCTAAGGCCAAGAGATAGGGTCTTGAAACATTAGCACTTTCTGCACCAATTCTGGAGGGCTTGGAATAACTTAAACCTTGATTGCTAGAGTTGGCATAGAAGACTCCAGAGCGCTTACTGCCTTGGGTGTACCAAGCCACATGAAATTTACCCGTACCAGATACTGCGATGGATGGGCCATGATGCGGACAAGCGTCTGTCTTCCAATTATCGTCAGCCACTCTTCGTATAGCTTGAGCCCCTTTAGTACTAATGACTTGACTTGCTTGATCTCTAATACCTCCAGAAAATATCGCACGGTATGCAATCACTGGCTGGGCTTGGGGATCTAAACTTCCGCCAATGCGACAACATTCACAACTATTCTCATTGGCAAACTGCTCAGCTTGAAAAGTCTTCCCACCATCATTCGAAAATGCATATGCAATCGATCCGCCTAAACGCTTTGTCCCACCCTGCTTTGAAGCGGCCACTAAACGCTTATCAATCCAAGAGATAAAAATAGAGTCGTCAGGTCTGATTAAAATGGATGGAAAGCGTTGACTGGAGGCATCTTGAACTAAGGATACGGGAGCAGTAAAAGTATTCCCGCCATCCATTGACCTAGCGGTATTAATTTGCGCATTCCAATGAGAGTCCTTAAAAAAGGCATAAGCCAAAAAGACCTTTCCTTGTTTATCAGAAACAATTTGTGGGCGTGCATCACTACCTACATCTAAGGATTGTCCATGTTCTGCAATTTTTACTGGAATTGAGAACGTTTTTCCTAGATCGGAAGATTGCGCTACAGACACAACTCCATTTGCTGTCCAGGCCAATAATAATTGGCCATCAGCTCCAAAAAATGGGCTTGCAGCATTGGCACAATCGAGTCCAGAACCATGGCAAACACTACTCGTTTTTGCCGGAGTAATATTCATCGTCTGAGAGGCATGATCCATCTGCGCTTGAGTGCGTCCGGCGGCGCCGAGCACACTCAGAAAGAGTGCAGTAAGTAATAGTGGGCGACTAAAAGAGGTGAAGAGTTTAGACATCATTAGAAGATGATACGTGCACCAACGTTAATTGACTGAGGCTGACCAATGGTATAGCTTGAACTGCTACTTCCTGTTCCAAAAGTGATGTACTGCCGGTTGAATAAATTCACTGCAGAAGCAAAAACAGTGGCATTTTTAGTCGCCTCGTAATTGGCACGTAAGCCAACAACGGCATAAGACGCGACTGGCAAAGTATTGTTGTTATCTAACCATGAACTTCCGACATATCGAACGGTCGCAGTCAAGCTTGCTTGTGGCACTGGGTAATAGCTTAAGCCGCCGCCCAGAATGTTTTGGGGCACCCCAGCAACCTGTTTACCAACAGGATCAGTAGTAGCGGTCCAGGTTAACTTGGTACTAGTAAATGCATAATTTGCATCGGTGGCCCAATGCGAATTAATATCATGATGGAACTGAAACTCTATTCCCTGGCTTAATAAGCTTTGGTTATTCGTGTAGTAACTCGAGTTAGAAGTGCACCCAGATGGAGTTCCAACTGTAGCGCAAAGACTATTAGCCAATGCCTGCTGGCTTGGCCCAATCTTATAACTCACAATCGCATTTTGAACATAGTTATTAAAGGCAGTGAGTTGAGCAAATCCGCCCTTCCAGCGATAATCCGTTCCCACCTCATAGCCTGTCATGGTTTCGGGTGTGAGATTGGGATTGGCAAATGAGTAGCCTGTGCCTGATCCATAACTTCTGAGGGTGTTATTCATACCCGGCGCATGAAAGGCTTGATAAGCAGCAGATCGTAAATCCCAATCTTGACTCATTTTATAGAGTAAGCCTAAAGTTGGGCTAAACAAGGTCTTACTTTGGTTTGGGACGTTTTGATAGCTCGGCGTACCACTGCTGCCGGCATTATAGGAAGTTGGGGTTTGGCTGATCCACTGATCAACGCGGGCTGATAAAGTGGTCTCAAGCGGGATCGAATTTCCTTTGGACTTTACCTCAGCCAGCAAACCATAAAAGGACTGTTGACCCTGACCATAGTTCACTGCGGTAACGCCTCCGCCGGTATTCAGATTATTAGTTTGATTTGAGCCTGAAATATTGCGTGCATCAACAGCCATAATATATTGATCAATTAAGCCAGTGACTTCCTTAGTGTATTGAGCAGAGGCGCCAACTGTACTATAGGGATCATGATAGTTCGCATTAATATAGGGGTAGTTTTTTGGATTCGCTGTAGCGGAAGTGGTTGATCCATTTTGCTTGTTAAAGCCAGTCTTCTCGTAAAAGAAATTGACGTCTACTTTGGCTTTGTCATCGAGTCGCGTAGTAACTCCACCCGCTACATCTGTCTCTTGCATGATATTGCTTGCAAAGGCATACCCAGAGGATAAATCGGACATTGTGTGATAGCCAACTCGGAAGAATCCATTTGTGTCTGGGCTCGTTTTGAAGTAGCCCTGGAGCCTCATATTAGAATTATGTGAGCTAGAGTTACCTTGACCATTTTTAATATTCGCAGGAGACCCAGGGGAGATCGTAGCAATATTTTGATACCCATCGGTAGCAAAATAATCAGCTGAAAATCTCAAATGTAAAGCTTCAGAAGCTAGCAAATCTTTTGAGGCTGCTACATTGCTGGTGCCATAGGATCCAGTAGTCACTGATGCCTCCTGCTGACTATTGCTTGGCGTCTTAGTCTTAATATTGATGACACCACCCATGCCGTAGTTACCCCACAGACTAGAGACGCCACCACGAATAAATTCGACAGAATCAATGGACGACATTGGTACGAGATTCCACTGCACTGTGCCATAAAAAGCATCATTTGCCGGCAGGCCATCAATTAATACGAGCGTTCTCGCATTACCAAGGCCACGTACGTTAATGCTTTGGCCGGTGGGATCTTTTTGATAATATGGCGTGTCATTCAAAATGACGCCGGGAACATTTTTTAAAACTTGATCAATCGTTTGCTCAGGTGAAACCTCTAATACCTCTTTAGTCAAAATAGTAGTGTTGAGAGGCACCTCATCTAAGGGTGTACCTGAACGAGTTGCGCTAACGGTCACACTTTTTAACTTCTGATCATAATCAGGTGGTGGTGCAATTTGGGCCTGCGCACTTGCCCCTATTAGGATAACTCCAAATAGCAGGCTGATACACGCGCTGATTTTGTTCTGCTGCAACAACATGGACTTCTCCACACAATATGACGGTAACTTTTCATTTGTTACCAGCTACATAGCTAGGCTATGCCCTAAGAATTCTTAGGCTTGTGAAGGAGGCGCTGCTGAGGGAGGCGTCACCCAAACCGTAAGGGGTTTAGGTGATTGATAAAAGAGTTTTGGCAGCAACGCAAAAGTGTTTGGCGCTGCAAAGGTGAGATTGGTATTAAACACTGGAGTAATGCTGTTTTGCGCTACGCAATATGGGCAAGGCTGCGCCTGATCAGCGAGCTCTTGATCATCTACTTGAACATGAATTTGGATCTTGGCATCACTTGTGGAGCAAATCTCCATTGCAAAACCTTCACCATGCTTAGCCAGCGATACCGCTTGAGAAACTGCTGGAGCCAGCGCACTCATAGCGATTGCTAAAGCAGCAAGCCAGTGAACGAGTTTACGGTGACGGAAATTCATGGATATGATTTTATCGGACTTTCTGCTTCGCTATGCAAAAAGGGGCTTGCGCCCCTTTTTAACTAGATCAGACTGGCTTTTAACCAGCTAAGCTTTATGCAGCAGCTGCCTTTTTCTTACCAATCAACTTACCAATTAATGGCCAGAACAGGAGCAACAAAGCAATTGTGGTGATACCAGCCACTAGATAGTTGGAGAAGAACACGTCTAGGCTACCTTGTGAAATCAGCATCGACTGGCGGAAAGAGTCCTCTGCGCGGTCACCCAACACCAAAGCCAAGACCATCGGCGCCATGGGGTAGTCCAGCTTCTTAAAGATATAACCCAATACACCAAAGCCGAGCATGAGCCAGACGTCAAATGTCGCGTTGTGCACGGTATAGGCACCCACTGCACAAATCACGATAATGACTGGCGCAATGATCGAGAACGGAATTCTCAAGATAGAGGCAAACAATGGCACGCAAGTTAACACGACAAACAAGCCCGCCAAGTTACCTAAATACATACTAGCGATCAAGCCCCAAACGAAGTCTGGCTTCTCAACGAAAAGCAATGGACCTGGTTGTAAACCCCAGATCAATAAACCACCGAGCAATACTGCCGCTGTGGGTGACCCAGGAATTCCGAGGGAAAGCATTGGCAATAAGGCAGCTGTACCGGCAGCATGGGCAGCGGTTTCTGGAGCAATAATGCCCTCCATCTCGCCCTTACCGAAGTTTTCACCATTCTTAGAGACGCGCTTGGCGACGCCATAGGCCATGAATGAAGCCGGTGTTGCACCACCAGGAGTGATGCCCATCCAGCAACCAATCAAGCAGCTACGCAATGAAGTAGCCCAATACCTGGGTAGTCTCGCCCAAGTCTCTAAAACTACCTGACGGCGAATCTTTGCAGCTGCTCCGTGGAATGCCAGACCCTCTTCCATTGAGAGCAGAATCTCACCAATACCAAACAAACCAATCACCGCGATCAAGAAATCAAAACCGCGCATCAACTCATGGTTACCAAAAGTTAAACGCAGTTGACCTGTCACCGTATCCATACCGACCGTAGCCAGAGCAAAGCCTAGCATCATGGCTGAAATCGTTTTGAATGGCGACCCCTTATTCATCCCCACGAAACTACAGAAGGTGAGTAAGTACACTGAGAAGAACTCAGGTGGACCAAATTGCAATGCAAATTTAGCAACCAGAGGAGCCAAGAAGGTAATCATCACGATGGCGAAGAAGGCGCCTACGAATGAAGACGTGAAAGCCGTCGTTAAAGCTTCTCCGGCTTTACCATTGCGAGCCATCGGGTAACCATCAAAGGTTGTAGCAACCGACCAGGGCTCACCTGGAATATTAAAGAGAATCGATGTAATCGCTCCGCCAAATAATGCACCCCAGTAAATACAGGAGAGCATGATGATGGCTGAAGTGGGAGGCATTGTGAAAGTCAATGGCAACAGAATCGCAATTCCGTTTGCACCACCAAGACCAGGCAATACGCCAATGATCACACCAAGTGTTACACCAACCAACATCAACAATAAGTTAAAGGGTGTCATTGCAACGGCAAAACCGCTGAATAGGGCGCTAATTTCTTCCAACTGGTACTCCTTTTTTTTAATCTTTTTTAATTGTGTTTTTTAGTTCACGCCAATAAATTCGAGCGGGTTAATCCATGAGCCATGTGGCAACGGAACCTGAAACCAAAATTCAAACATGAGATACAGAGCAACGCTTACCCCAATCGCCACCGCAATTGCTTTCCATGCGGGGTATTTGCCCAGCCAAATCATGAAGATGGCGATATAAAAAACGGAAGAAACGTAAATACCAATAAATTGCACGCCGAGAACAAAAACAATAGCTGGCAATAAGACGGCCATTACTTGTTTGAAAGATTCTCTATTGACAAAAGATTCTGTTTTCTTTTTCTTATCAACGATTGCGGCTTGATATAGGGTTACTGCACTCGAGAGCATGATGATCAAGCTAATGTAGAAAGGAAAATACCCTGCTTCTGGGCCATCACTGCCCCAGCTAGCCCCTAACTTAATACTCCCAATCATTACCGTGAGGCCTACCCCAAGGAACATGATTGAAGTAATGATATCCATTGCTCTTATGCTAATTACTGAGTCTTCGTTTGAATTATTTGTATGTTCAGACATGTGTTTTGTTCATTAATAAAGTTAATTAATTCACCTACTAAAAAATAGGACCCCCTATTGGAGGCCCCATCTCGTTTCTGGCTAATTACTTAGCCAAGAATCCTGCTTCCGCCATCAACTGCTTATGCAGTGCTTCATTCAAAGTCAACCAGTTTCTAAACTCCTTACCAGTCATAAATGTCTGATTGAATGCGCCATCAGCCATAAACTTTTTCCACTCTGGAGTAGCGCGAACTTTTTTGAACAATTCAACATAGAAATCAACTTGTTCTTGTGTCACACCTGGGGCCATGAAAATACCGCGCAACATCACGTAGTCAGTTGAAACACCAGCTTCTTTACAAGTCGGAACGTCATACCAAGATTGGGTATCAGTAATTTTTTCTTTGTAAGGCATACGGGTGTCATCAAATACGCACAATGCGCGTAATTTGTTAGCACGCCACTGAGCCACCGCTTCAATCGGATTATTCACCGACGAATCAACGTGATTACCTACGAGCTGAACAGCAACATCACCACCCCCTTTAAATGGGATATAGGTGAACTTCGCGCCAGTGGCTTTTTCTAAGGCCACTGTAATGATTTGGTCCTCTTGCTTAGAGCCTGTACCACCCATCTTGAACTTGCCTGGTCCCGCTGCTTTTGCAGCATCGATATATTCCTTGGCAGTCTTGTAAGGCTTTTCTGCGTTATCCCACAAAACAAATTGGTCTAGCGCCAACATGGCTACTGGAGTGATGTCTTGCCAATTGAATGGAACACCTGTAGCTAAGGGAGTAGTGAACAAATTAGACAGCGTAATGATGATCTTATTTGGATCGCCCTTCGCATCTTTCATTGCCAAGAAGCCTTCAGCACCAGCACCGGCACCTTTATTTACTGGAATGATGGCCTGCTTCATTAAATTGTTTTTAGTGACGATTCCTTGGATCATGCGTGCCATTTGGTCCGCGCCGCCACCAGGGCCAGCAGGAATAATGAACTCAACCGGTTTAGATGGCTCCCAAGCAGCAAATGCAGGTGAAACGCCAGCAACACCGAGAGCTAATGCGGTAGAAATCAATGCTCCTTTTAACTTCATCTTCATAATCAAAGGTCTCCAAATAGGGTTTGCCAATTTAACTTTGGCTTATTGAATGTGTGTGATTTTTAAACAAGATGGACTACTAGAACTTGACTGCCATCAATAATTTCAAAATCGATTCACTAGTGTCTCTACAACCTAGTAGAAACCCCGATAAATCAAGCCAAAGACAGTAGTTAGTGTACTTACATCTGAAGATAAAAACTCTATTTAATGCACAAAAAACGCGCACCGTAAAAATAGCTATTTATCTTCGGAAAAGCAACAAATATAGCTTGACTTTCTAGGTGTTTACCCTAGCTTGTGGTGCCGCTTGCCGGAATCGAACTGGCGACCTTTTCATTACGAATGAACTGCTCTACCAACTGAGCTAAAGCGGCAACTCAAAAAATCATTCTAGCGGAAACGATCCAGAAGCTTCTTGCTCACCTTATCCAATTGGGTTGAGTCTTTAATTAAGAACTGCAGGCCATTGGAATCAGCAATTAATAAAGTATTGCCAGCGATCCTTCGGATATCTTCTTCACCTTTGAGACGAATGCGCGTTGGACCGCGATCTGTCTCGATATCCCAAATACTGGGGGTAGCAAATGTAGATACCTTAGTTATTTTTTCAATCACTGGCATAAATTCCCGCGCAGCCAGTTCTTCTTCAATCAAAACCAGCTCAGCCTCAGCAATTTTTACTACGTCTGGATACCAGTAAAGTTCTTTGCCCGATTGATCCATGATGCCTATGCCCACAGCAGGGGCGGTAATTGGAAATGCCCGCACAGGATGCACGCCGCTATGACGTTTGCCTGTTGCATCGATGAAGACTAGACGGCCTAGGGCGTCGCGCGCTAGTTGCTGGGTTTGACTCATACCCCTCCCCCAACTTCTTTGGCAATGACTTCTAGTTTTTCTTCCTGCTTTTCTGCTTGCTGCTCTTCGAGGCTCTCACCAATAGCACCGCCCTCAACTAATTCTGCAGCGTGACGCAACTGGGTCTGATACAGCGTGTAATAAGCACCTTGAGCCTCCATGAGTTGCTCATGTGAACCAATCTCCACAATCTCACCTTTATCCAAAACCACGAGCCGATCGGCCTTTCGAAGGGTTGATAACCGGTGTGCAATCGCAATCGTAGTGCGTCCTTTGACCAAGTTATCCAATGCGCGCTGAATTTCTTTTTCAGTAGTGGTATCCACTGAAGAGGTGGCTTCATCCAAAATTAAGATGCTGGGATTAATTAGGAGTGCGCGAGCTATAGAGATGCGCTGACGCTCACCGCCAGATAAGGATTGACCACGCTCACCCACTATGGAGTCATACCCCAGCGGCAGGCGGAGAATAAATTCATGGGCATGGGCTGCGCGCGCTGCCTCAATGATTTCTTCACGGGTGGCATCAGGCTTGCCGTAAGCAATATTCTCTGCAATCGTGCCAAAGAATAAAAATGGTTCTTGCAACACTAAGCCAATACACTTACGGTAATCCGCAATGCCGATACTGCGAATATCGCGCCCATCCAAAGAAATAGCACCAGAGCTCACATCATAGAAACGGCAAATCAGGTTCACCAAGGTACTCTTACCAGAGCCGCTATGTCCTACCAAGCCAATCATTTCGCCTGGGGCGATATCCAAATCAATCCCTTTAGTTACTGCCCGATTTCCATAGCGGAAACCCACACCACGCAAAGAGATGCGGCCCTTTACCTGAGCTAATGGGGCTGGATTAATTGGCTCTGGAACGCTGGATACGTGATCCAAGATATCAAAAATACGCTTGGCACCAGCAGCTGCTTTTTGCGTATGAGACACGATACGACTCATTGAATCTAAACGAATATAGAAGCGACCAATGTAGGCAAGGAAGGCAATCAATACACCAACAGTGACCTTTTGATGGGCGACCTGCCAGATACCAAAACCCCAAACAACTAATAAACCTGTTTCAGTTAGCAAGGTAACGGTAGGAGAAAATAATCCCCATACCCGATTTACGCGATCATTGATTTGTAAATTATGCTTATTCGAATCGACAAAACGTTTGAGCTCACGATCTTCTTGGGCAAACGCTTTCACCACGCGAATACCAGGAATAGTGTCTGCCAAGATATTCGTAACCTCAGACCAGATACGATCAATCTTCTCAAAGCCAAAACGCAAGCGATCACGCACAACATGAATCATCCACACGATAAATGGCAACGGTGCCAGGGTGACTATAGCCAGCAAGGGATCGATGGATACCAAAATTGCTGCGGTCATGGTGATCATCAATACATCAGTCACAAAATCTAGGGCATACAGCGACAGAAAGACGCAGATACGATCCGTCTCTGCACCAATGCGAGCAATTAAGTCTCCGGTTCTCTTGCCACCAAAATATTCCAGAGAAAGTTTGAGTAGATGCTCAAACGTCGTGTTGCGTAAATCAGCGCCAATACGCTCACTCACCAAAGCCAGTAGGTAGGTTTTCCACCAACCTAAAGCCCATGCAACGATGGCTGCACCAAATAGCGCCAGCAGATACATGCTCGCTAAATGAAAATCAATTGGGTTGCCTTTCTCGTATGGGATCAAGACATGGTCCATCAATGGCATAGTGAGATAGGGCGGAATGAGTGTTGCGCCAGTGGACAACAGAGTCAATACAAAACCTAAAGCCAGTTGCTTTTTGTAAGGCTTGGCAAAACGCCACAGCTTAAATAAAGTCCAAGTAGAAGGCGGGGCATCCTCCTCGGGATCGCAAGTAGGGCAAACATCAGAGTTAGCTGGTTTTGGACTTAAGCAGACTGGACATACTTGTTTGTCGTACTCACTAAGCTCTCCTTGGCTTTGCTCTTGGCCGCCGGTGAGTTGCTTAAAACTCAACTGCAAACGGAGAACTTGAGGATTGACCGCCAAAGTGAAATGCCAAGTTCTGAGCAAAGACTCTGAGGTCTCCAGCTTTAAGCGCCCTACTCCAGCATGATCACTATGTGCTAGACGCTCACCTTGGCTGAGTGTCCAAGACTGAAATTGCTGCCCATCCGTCCAAAAAAGACCCTCTTCGGTAAGCAAAAGCAAACTTTTTCTAAAACGCAGGTCATCGCCCAAATCTAGCTCAACCCAGGCTAGCAGAGCATCTAAGCTGCGAACGGGGGAATGTTTAGCCTCCAAAATAGCCAGCCAATCACTTGGCACGGTGGGGGCGAAAGGTAGGATTTCAGGCTTCATTAATCTTAAAAGTATAGTGGAGCTAGATTTTTAAGATTTATAGCTCCTGTCAACTTTCGGGGTCTGAGAGCCGTTAAATTGTTTAACTAAGCCTTTTTATGTATTTTTGCTAATTTTGTGAGTTTTAAATAACAACTAGAAACAGAGAGACTGTCTGACGCCTCATCGCCAAACCCTGGCACTGATCCTCGCAATACCGCACACATGCCCCAATTACTAGATAAATCCATCGAGATTCTGAGCGTTAAGCATCTCCGTGGTCCCAATATGTGGACTTATCATCCCGTTATTGAGGTTTGGCTTGATATCGGCGATTTAGAGGACTATCCCTCAAACTTGATTCCTGGTTTTTATGAGCGCCTCGTCAAAGCCCTACCCAGCCTCATTGAGCACCGTTGTAGTTATGGAGAAACCGGCGGTTTCTTAAAACGTGTGGAAGAAGGTACCTGGCCAGCCCACATTCTGGAACACCTCACCCTTGAACTGCAAAACCTAGCTGGTATCCCTGGTGGTTTTGGCAAGGCCAGAGATGGCGATCGTCGGAGTGTCTACAAAGTGATGGTAAGCGCCATCAATGAAGAGGTAACTCTGACTGCACTTAAATATGCACGTGATCTCTATTTAGCTTTAGCGCAAGACAACAAAGATTGCGTTGTTGAAGTTCAAAACATGATTGAAAGTCTGCGCGATCTTGGTGATGATCTTCTGCTTGGGCCAAGCACTGCATGTATCGTCAATGCCGCTGAAGAGCGTGGCATCCCCTCGATTCGTTTATCCGAAGGTAACCTCGTTCAACTAGGTTATGGTGCCAAACAACGCCGCATCTGGACTGCGGAGACTGATCAGACTAGCGCGATTGCTGAAACTATTTCGAGAGATAAAGACCTAACCAAGAGTTTGTTACGTAGTGCTGGCGTTCCTACCCCTGAAGGGAGGACAGTTACTAGTCCAAATGACGCCTGGGAAGCAGCTCAAGATATTGGCTTGCCAGTCGTTGTCAAACCGATTGATGGCAACCATGGGCGCGGCGTCTTTATCAATCTCTATACCCAAGCAGAAATTGAAGCTGCCTATGCAGTGGCAATTAACGAAGGTAGTGAAGTCTTAGTTGAGCGCCATATTATTGGTGATGAGCATCGCTTACTCGTGGTTGGTAACAAAGTCGTTGCCGCTGCGAAAGGTGAAACGGTTTGGGTTACTGGTGATAGCAAGCATACTGTTTATGAATTGATTCAGATTCAAATTAATTCAGACCCGCGGCGTGGCACTGCCGAAGAACATCCCCTTAATCCTGTGCGCATTGATTCAGCAGTAGAGCTTGAGCTTGCGCGCCAAAAACTGACTGGTGAAAGCATTCCGCTACTGGATCAAAAAGTACTAATTCAAAGCAACGGTAATGTTGCTTTCGATGTTACCGATCTAGTGCATCCCGATGTAGCAAGCCAAGTAGCCTTAGCCGCCCGGGTGGTTGGTCTCGAAATTGCTGGCGTAGATTTAGTGGCACAAGATATTAGTCGGCCACTTGCAGAACAAAATGCTGCGATTGTCGAAGTGAATGCCGGCCCGGGACTTTTAATGCACTTAAAACCTGCTAGCGGCAAGCCACAACCTGTAGGCAAAGAGATTGCCAATCACCTCTTTCCACCTGGGACAGACTTCCGCATTCCGGTAGTAGGTATTTGTGGAGAAAGTGGCAAAACGCCAGTCGCAGAAATGATTGCGCACTTCTTACGCCTGACTAATGTCTATGTGGGTCTGTCATGCAGCAAAGGTTTGTACTTTGGCAATCGCACAATCCCTAATACCAATACATCAAATTGGGAAAATGCCCGCCGCACTTTATTAAACCGTGCAGTCGAAGCAGTGGTTATTGAAAATAATCACCTCTCGATGCTGATTGAAGGCCTGGCTTATGATCGCTGCCAGGTCGGCGTGGTACTCAATGTAGATCCCAAGGCAAACTTCCCTCAATATGCCATCTATGACGAAGATCAAGTCTTTAGTATTGTGCGCACCCAAATTGATGTCGTACTCCCAAATGGTATTGGTGTTTTGAATGCAGACGATCCAATGTGTGTTCAGATGGCAGAGCTTTGTGATGGGCAAGTGATCTTCTTCAGTGAAGATCCTCATTCTGAGGTTGTCTCAACCCATTTACAAAATGGTGGGCGTGTAGTGTTAGTTGGTAAACAGCAAATTACCCTTAAGTCAGGCAAGCTAGATCAGAAATCAATTCCAGTCCCACGTCACTCAGAGTCTGACACTACTAGTCCGTGGAAAACGATGAACCTTGGTGCTGCAATTGCTGCCGCCTGGGCTTTAGGAATTCCGTTTAATGTGATTGAGGCTGGCGCAGAAACATTTGTCCCAGATCTGACCACGGCAACGGGGGCTTAATTGGAAATCACCCGTATTCGTATGTTGCGTGGCCCGAATTTATGGAGTCGCCATACTGCCCTAGAATCTATCGTCTCCTGCGATGAGTCAGAGCGCTCAATCGATTTAATTCCTCAATTTGAAACCAAGATTCGTGAACGCTTTCCGCAGTTGGGGAGTATGCGTCGTGGCGGGCATAATGAAGTTCTTTCCCTAGCACATGCTTTAGAGCACGCTGCTCTTGGCCTGCAAGCACAAGCAGGATGCCCAGTAACTTTTAGCCGCACCGTGCAAACGATTGATGCAGGCGTGTATCAAGTAGTGGTGGAATACACCGAGGAAGTGGTAGGCCGAATGGCATATGACTTCGGCTTTGCCCTCATTCAAGCCACACTAAATGACGTGCCATTTGATCTTGCTGCCGCCCTCTCAGAATTAGAGGCGCTTTATGAAGATGTGCGTCTTGGACCAAGCACTAGCTCGATTGTGGATGCTGCCTTACAACGTAATATCCCTTACCGCCGCATGACTGAAGGCAGTATGGTGCAATTTGGCTGGGGTAGTAAACAAAAACGCATTCAAGCTGCAGAAACTAGTAATACCAGCGCGATTGCCGAAGCGATTGCACAAGATAAAGAGCTCACCAAAAACTTATTAGCTGCTGTAGGCGTTTCGGTGCCGATCGGTGAAGTGGTCACCACAGCAGATGATGCCTGGCGTGCCGCCCAAAAAATGGGTGGCTCTATTGTTCTCAAGCCAAAAGATGGTAATCAAGGTAAAGGTGTGGTCGCTAATATCCAGACAGAAGAAGAGGTGCGCGCTGGCTTTGAAGTTTCTCAAGGCTTTGGACATGAAACTATTGTCGAGCGCTATCTACCGGGTGCGGACTATCGTTTACTAGTAGTAGGCAACCGCCTATCAGCTGCTGCACGTCGTGAGCCTGCTCAAATTGTTGGCGATGGTACGCATACTATTGCAGAACTCGTAGAAATAGAAAATAAAAATCCTCTGCGGGGTGACGGTCACGCTACCGCCTTAACTAAAATTCGTTTTGATGATATCGCTTTGGCTCATTTAGCGGGCTCTGGCCTCACACCCCAATATGTTCCTAAAATTGGTGAACGGATTTTGCTACGCAATAACGCCAATCTCAGTACAGGTGGAACTGCTACCGACGTCACGGATGATGTGCATCCCGATGTTGCCGCCAGTGCCGTTGCTGCTGCACAAATGATTGGACTGGACATTGCCGGTGT
The DNA here is from genome assembly GCF_018881545.1 of Polynucleobacter alcilacus. GTDB lineage: Bacteria > Pseudomonadota > Gammaproteobacteria > Burkholderiales > Burkholderiaceae > Polynucleobacter > Polynucleobacter alcilacus. Next base: position 1,889,730 of record NZ_JACVQD010000001.1, on the reverse strand, counting down.
CGACATCTTATGTGAAGCCATCTATAAACCTCTTGAGCAACAAGGTGGTGGAATTGTTGAAGTCAATGCTGCGCCTGGCTTACGCATGCATCTCAAACCCTCTTATGGCAAGAGTCGTCCTGTTGGTGAAGATATCGTCAATATGATGTTCCCCCTCGGTGAAGATGGCCGTATTCCAGTAGTTGCCGTCACCGGCACTAATGGCAAAACGACAACGGTACGCTTGATTGCCCATTTATTAGATGAGACTGGTCTGCGAGTTGGCATGACCACCACTGATGGTGTTTATATCAACCATCGCTTAATTGATTCTGGTGATTGCAGTGGTCCTAAGAGCGCTCGTAACGTATTAATGCATCCCGATGTGGATGCTGCCGTTTTAGAAACTGCTCGAGGGGGTATGTTACGTGAAGGTCTTGGCTTTGATCGTTGCGAAGTTGCTGTCGTTACTAATATTGGTGAAGGGGATCACCTCGGCTTGAACTACATTACTAGCGTTGAAGATTTGGCAATTCTCAAGAGGGTGATCGTACAAAACGTAGCGCCTACTGGTGCTGCCGTTCTCAATGCGACCGATCCGATTGTAGTGAAAATGGGTGACAAATGCTCTGGTCGGGTAATTTTCTTTTCCCAGAGTCAACATCATCCAGTGATTGCCGCGCATCGTGCCAAAAATAAAAAAGTGATCTACTTTGATGGTGCTTATATTGTTGCCTCTAAAGGTTCACGTGTGATGTATCGCTTCCCTGTTAGTGAAATTCCACTGACACAAAATGGTGTACTTGGTTTCCAAATCGAAAATGCGATGGCTGCTATTGGTGCCGCGTGGGCGCTGGGTCTTGATGCGGAAAAGATTGCTCGCGGACTTCACAGCTTTGAAAGCACTGCCAATGCAACCCCAGGCCGCTTCAATCAGTTCCAGCACAATGGTGCCACCGTCATTGCTGACTATGGCCACAATCCCGATGCTATGCGTGCACTAGCAAGCGCTATCGAGGCCATGAAACCCAATAAGAGTCACGTGGTGATTAGTGGTGCAGGTGATCGTCGGGATGAAGATATTCGTGATCTGACTCGCATCTTAGGTAACTCTTTTGACAATATCATCTTGTACCAGGATGCTTGCCAACGGGGTCGCGAAGATGGTGAAGTATTAAAGTTATTGCAAGAAGGTCTGGTAGGCGCGACTAAGGTAAAACAAGTGAAAGAAATCCACGGTGAATTTTTGGCAATTGATACCGCCCTTAACGATATCGCTGCCGGTGACATCTGCCTCATCCTGATCGACCAAGTAGAAGAGTCGCTAGCCTATCTCAAGGAAAACGTTAGGCCTTAAGAATGGTACTGCTGTAGGCGATCGATTTCGTCTTTAGAGCCCAGCATGACTGAAACACGCTCATGCAGATCTGTTGGCTGCAAATCCATAATCACTTTTGTGCCGTTGATGGATGCGCCACCTGCCTGCTCTACCAAAAAGCTCATTGGATTAGCCTCATACATCAAACGTAATTTACCGGGTTTATGAGGTTCCCGTTGATCCCAAGGGTACATAAAGACGCCCCCGCGGGATAGCACGCGATGTACATCCGCAACCATCGAAGCAATCCAACGCATATTGAAGTCTTTATCGCGAGTTCCACTTGTACCCGCTAAACACTCCTCTACATAGCGGCGAACTGGCTCAGCCCAGTGACGCATATTGGACATATTGATCGCAAATTCTTTAGTGGAATGCGCAATGGTGACTGCATCATGAATTAATACAAATTCACCAGTAGCTTGATTTAAGGTAAACATCACCACACCATCGCCTAAAGTTAAAGCCATCGTAGTTTGAGGACCATAAACCACGTAACCTGCAGCAACCTGATGACGACCTGATAACAAGAAATCTGCAGTTTGCAAAGGTGCTTGAGGTGCTTGCTTTTTCAAGATAGAAAAAATGGTTCCAATCGAAACATTCACATCAATATTCGATGAGCCATCGAGTGGATCAAATAAAAGCAGGTAGTCGCCAGTACCCTGTACTGGGAGCGGTAATTCCATTTCCTCAGAAGCTAGGCCAGCAAGCGCTTTGCAGTCCTTCACACCAGCAATCAATTGATCGTTGGCAATGATGTCTAATTTTTGTTGCACTTCACCCTGGACATTGCCGCTGCCAGCAGAACCCAATAAACCAATTAATGCACCCTGGGCTACTTCATCGCTCAAAGCAGTACAAGTGTTCACGACTGCTAGCAATAGGTCTTGTAGACCCGAAGGGATAGCAGCGCCCTTCGGCTTTGCGTTTGCTAAATATTGCATGAAATTGGTATTCGCGCTTGAGGACAAAGGTATTTCTCCGATTATTGATGCCAACAACTTATTCTAAGTCTCTATTTTGCCCTGTTCCCTGTAGCAGCCTTAAAAAGGATCTCTTTTCTGCAGAAAATGACTTATTTTCCCAGTTCATGCCTATAAAATGATCTTTTTTGATGCTTATTATGATGCTATAATGCATCATTATTGATGAGGATAAGATATGAGAACCACTGTCACTATTGACGATGAGCTATATCAGAGGGGCTTAGATCTGGCTGATCCAGGAATGGATAAAACGGATCTTTTTCGTGAGGCAATGACTGTTTTTATTCGAGTTCAGGTAGCTAAGCGACTGGCCTCTTTGGGAGGTAAGTCACCCCAAATGAAAAGTATTCCACGGCGCAAACCAAAGAGTGGTCTGTAAGAATGGCCATGGTATTAGTGGATACATCTGTTTGGGTTGCTCACTTTAGAAAATCCAATAGCGCTTTTGAAACCCTCTTAGCGAATGACCAAATCCTTTGCCATCCACTCGTCTTGCTGGAATTGGCCTGTGGATCACCGCCCTCTCCAAGAACTAAAACATTGGGTTATCTCAGAAAATTGCAGCGAGCAACCGTTGCCACTCAAGATGAAACTCTAGAGTTCATTGAAAAACACCGACTCTATGAATCTGGCTGTGGGGCAATTGATGTATCCCTTCTGGCCTCCACCCTGCTGTCGGAAAATGCCCTGCTCTGGACATTAGATAAAGCTCTAGAAAATCTTGCGACTCAATTGGGTATTTCTTACGGCAATCAATTTCATTGAACGCCCAGATTTCGGAAATCTTCATTTCCCAGCGCCTTACTTACTACCTCACGTACATCTGAAGATAGGGTTGAGCAAGCAGCTACTCGCTCTAGGGCGTCCTTCATCTTATCTTGATACGGCTGGGCAAATAAACGCCAACGATCTAAGGCCCTAGCCAAACGTGCAGCTATTTGTGGGTTAACAGGATCTAAAGCAAGTACGCTGTCAGCCCAAAACTCATAACCACTGCCATCTGCTTGATGAAAACTCGCTGGATTATTTAAGCAGAAAGAATGAATCACACTGCGTACGCGATTCGGGTTATTCAGTTTAAATGCAGGATGCTCGCGTAAGCGCATCACCTCACTCAAGGTAGACCCAAGACCATCGACTGGTGGCCGGCTGGATTGCAATCCAAACCACTTATCAATGACCAGGGCATCTTTTGCAAAGTGGTTATAGAAATCAATCAGACATTGCTTCGCTTCTTTGGCACCATGAATTACCAATGCAGCGAGTGCTGCGTAGCGATCGGTCATATTGTCAGCAGTCTGAAATTGATTTGCCGCCAACGGAGCCCAGACAGTAGCGTTAGCGTCAAGCAACATACTAAGCGCTAAATTTTTTAGACCCCGCTTGCCTGCGCTGATGGCATCAGACTTAAATGGACCTGGAGTTTGCATTTGTTGATACAAGGCTGCCCATTCTAGTTGTAATTGCTTGGCCACCTCACGGCGGAAGGCACGACGTGCTGTAAAGATTTGTTGTGGGTCTACGCTAGCGCACTGCTCATACAGATAGGATTCCGCAGGAAGCGTTAGTGCAAGCTCTTTAAATGCAGGGTCCAAATCGGGATCCATTAAGAGCTCACGGTAAGCCTGAATGAGCTGCTCATCGGGTAAACGATTGTTCAAAATCATTTGCATCGCTAGTTTTTGACCAGCCTCCCAGCGATTAAACGGATCATCATCGCTTGAGAACAGGGTTAATAAGTCTGCTTCACTTTGTTCAAAATCTAAATTAATTGGGGCTGAGAAATTCCGATTGATCGAAAGTACCGGACGTTCATTGATTTCCTCAAAGGACCATGTTTGGCTAGCTTGCGTGAGCTCTAGTAATTGCTCTACTTGATCGTTGCTTTTGGTAATCAAGCGCATCTTCAGTGGAATATGGAAAGGCTTTTTTTCGGGCTGACTAGGGCTGGGTAAGCAAGTTTGGCTTAGGGTGATTAGATATTGTTTTTTGGCGGCATCGTAATGCTCTTGTACTTTTACTCGAGGAGTGCCTGCTTGGCTATACCAATGCTTAAACTGCGTGAGGTCTTTGCCATTGGCATCAGCCATCGCCATTAAGAAATCATCACAAGTTACGGCCTGTCCATCATGGCGCTTGAAATAGAGATCCATGCCCTTACGGAAACCGTCCTTGCCGAGCAAAGTCTGATACATCCGCACTACTTCAGAGCCCTTCTCATATACCGTTACGGTATAGAAGTTATTGATTTCTTGATACTCATCTGGACGAATCGGGTGGGCCATCGGACCCGCATCTTCCGGAAATTGCAGTTGACGCAGCAATCTCACATCTTCAATACGTTTTACCGCCCTCCCCGATTCACTACCCATTTGATCAGCAGAAAACTCTTGATCTCTAAATACAGTTAAACCTTCTTTGAGGGATAACTGAAACCAATCCTGGCAAGTTACCCGATTACCTGTCCAGTTATGAAAATACTCATGGGCAACGACGCTCTCAATATTGGCAAAGTCTGCATCCGTAGCAGTCTCCGCTTGCGCGAGTACGAACTTGGTATTGAAAATATTCAATCCCTTGTTCTCCATGGCACCCATATTGAAATCACCCACGGCCACAATCATGAAACGCTCCAAGTCCAACTCTAAGCCGAAACGCTTTTCATCCCAATGAATCGAGGCAATCAGTGAATCCATCGCATGGCGAGTCTTTTGCAGATCATGCGGCTCAACCCAAATCTGCAATAGCTTCCGAGCGCCACTACTGGTGGTAATTGTTTCTTCGATGCACTCCAACTTACCTGCTACCAAGGCAAATAAATAGGATGGCTTCGGAAACGGATCTTCCCAAGTAGCGCTGTGCCAACCGTTAGGCAGCTTTTCAGTATTTAATAAATTGCCATTCGATAACAGCACTGGGCACTCTGCCTCAAGCGCCCTTAGCGTGACGCGATAGCGTGCCATCACATCAGGGCGGTCTAGGAAGTAAGTAATCTTTCTAAAGCCTTCAGCCTCACACTGGGTAAAGAAATTGCCATTCGAAACATACAAACCCATCAGAGAAGTATTTTTCTCCGGCACACAAATACAAATGATCTCCAGGATAAATTGATCTTTGCCTGCATTTGGCAAAGAATGAATCGTCAGCAAATCTGGTGTTAATTCAAAATGGCGATGCGCTTCACCATTAATGCGCAAGCTCACAAACTCAAGCTCATGACCCACTAAGACGAGGGGCGCGCCGGCCTCAAAACTCTTACCAGGCAAGACTTCAATCCGACTCTTCACAATGGTGCGAGCAGGATTTAAAGCGATATCTAGCTCAACCTGATCAAAGGTATAAACAGGGGGGCGGTATTCGAGCCTACGAAAGCTCTGCGGCAGATCAGTTTTCATCTGGATAGTTTAAGTCGTGGTGTGCACTATTGCCAAAACAACTTAAGCCCAAAGCAGCGTAGCGATACCGATGGCGATAAACGTCACTGCAGCAACTGCGTGTACCCACTTAATCGGCATGCGCTTAGTAAATTTCTGGCCAATCCAAACTGCGGGTGCATTAGCCAACATCATCCCCAATGTGGTGCCTACTGTGACGGAAAAGACATCTTCGTAGCGAGCACCTAAGGCTATCGTGGCGATTTGGGTCTTATCACCCATCTCAGCTAAGAAAAACAGACCCACGGTCAGGAGAAAGACTTGCAAGGCACGATCCGCTACTTTTGAGCCAGCGGCATCATCAATATGATCAGGCACTAAAAGCCATAGACCGATCCCTAAAAAACTCAGGCCTAAAATCCAGCGCATCACATCGGGAGAGACTAAGGTGGTCAACCAATGCCCCACTAGGGCAGCACAGGCATGATTTGCAATGGTCGCTATCAAGATGCCCGTAATGATGGCCACAGCCTGTTTTGGGTAACGCGCAGCCAACATCATGGAAAGTAATTGGGTTTTGTCGCCCATTTCAGCTAAAGCGACGACGCCAGTGGAAAGAAGGAGTGCTGAAAAGTCCATAAATTCAGTAAGTTAGGTATTTTCTATCAAGATTGTTAATTAATACAATTTGGCTATTAAGCCCCAGAGACCTACACTAGCATCCATATCAGCAGCGATGCTTTATCAAGGCTATAGAGGACAGAAATGACAATGAATGAAGGTAGTTTAGAGGCTCCAACCAGACACCCCCTGGATTGGAAGAATCCTCAGTTCTATGACAAGGCTAATCTTGAAGCTGAAATGGAGCGTGTATTTGATCTTTGCCACGGCTGTCGTAGGTGCGTCAGTCTTTGCGGTTCATTTCCAGCCCTATTTGATTTAGTCGATGCCACTCCAGATTTAGAAATGGAGCAAGTTGATAAGGCGGATTATCAGCAAGTGGTGGATCAGTGCTATCTCTGTGATGTTTGCTACATGACTAAATGTCCTTATGTTCCACCACACCCTTGGAATATTGACTTCCCCCATTTAATGTTGCGTGCCAAAGCAGTCAACTTTAAAGATGACAAAACCACTTTCCGTGACAAGTTACTTTCTTCTACGGATAAATTAGGTTCTTTTGCTGGTATTCCCATCGTGACTCAAGCCGTGAATGCGGTTAACAAAACGGGTTTAGTGCGCCTCATGATGGAGGGTGCGCTTGGTGTGGATAAAGATGCTTGGATTCCAGAATACGCCCCAAAGACATTTCCACAGCTTGCGAAAAAATCCGATGCGTGGCCAGTAGTGGATGGCAAGAAGACTCCAGGCAAAGTAGCCATCTATGCCACTTGTTATATTAATTACAACGAACCCGGTATTGGTCAAGACCTCATAAAGATTCTGAAACACAATCAGATTCCTTATGAACTAGTAGATAAGGAAGCCTGTTGCGGCATGCCTAAGCTGGAACTAGGGGATTTAGAGTCTGTGGCCGAGAATAAAGATAAGAATATTCCTAAGCTAGCAAAGCTAGCCCGTGAAGGTTATGCCATTTTGACTCCCATCCCCTCTTGCACTTTGATGTTTAAGCAAGAACTGCCTTTGATGTTCCCAGATTGTGCTGATACCCAATTAGTAAAAGAGGCTATGTGGGACCCGTTTGAATATTTTGTTGCCAGAAATTCCGATGGCTTACTCAAAAAAGAATTTGCCAATGAATTGGGGCACGTAAGTTATCACATGGCTTGTCATTCACGCGTACAAAACGTGGGGCAAAAAACTGCAGAAACCCTTCGCCTCGTACCCGGCACTGAAGTGAATGTAGTGGAGCGTTGCTCTGGTCACTCCGGCACTTGGGGTGTCAAGAAAGAATTCCATGACATGGCAATGAAGATTGGTAAGCCAGTATTTAAGCGCATGGCAGAAGAAGAGCCTAACTACATTAGCTCGGATTGTCAGCTAGCAGGTCACCATATTGAGCAAGGCATGGAGGAGTTGGGTTTACCTAAATCCGAATTAGCTCACCCACTGACTCTGCTTGCCAAAGCATACGGCCTCTAATTAACTCAATCAGTAGAAAAACATTAAGGAATTATTGAAGCATGGGAACAATTACACGCGATAGCCTTTTAAGCCTTGAGGCATATCACAAAGAGCGTCCTGCTTTTCGGGAAAAAGCAATTCAGGAGCGTCGTTTACGCACGGTTCATCTTGGCGATCATCTCACGATGATTTTTGAGAATGAATTTTTGATGCGCTATCAAATACAAGAAATGTTACGGGTAGAGAAGACGTATGAAGAAGAAGGTATTCAGGATGAATTGAATGCCTACAACCCCTTAGTACCAGATGGCTCCAATTTCAAAGCTACGATGATGTTGGAGTACCCCAATGAAGCCGATCGCAAAGTAGCGCTCGCTAAATTGGTTGGCGTCGAACACCAGATTTTCATTGAAGTGGAAGGTCAAGCCAGAGTGTATGCCGTCGCTGACGAAGACTTAGAGCGCTCGACTGCTGAAAAGACTTCTGCAGTGCATTTTATGCGCTTCGATCTCACTGAGGATATGAAAAGGGCTTTAAAGGCAGGCGCCCAGATGATGGTGGGTTGTGATCACAAGGGATACCCCATGCATGTCCAAACCCTTGCACCTGAAACGCTTGCCTCATTGGTCTCTGACTTAAGTTAAATACCTAAGCTACTAATAGCTCTTCGGCTGAAACAAAATCCAGCCGTTGAGCTTGTGCTACTGGCTTTGAAGTCAACACTCCCTTATGAACACTTAGACCATTGCGTAAGTGATGGTCTATGGATAAAGCCTGCATGACACCACGATTTGCTAAAGCCTCCACAAATGGGTATGTGGCATTCGTGAGAGCAAAAGTGGAAGTTCTGGCCACTGCTCCAGGCATATTGGCGACGCAGTAATGTAAGACTCCGTCTACAAAAAACGTCGGGTCGGCATGGGTGGTGGGTTTGGAGGTTTCAAAGCAACCTCCTTGATCAATCGCAACGTCTACTACCACCGAGCCCTGCTTCATTTTCTTTACCATGGCATGCGTAACTAACTTCGGCGCCGCACCCCCAGGTAGAAGCACTGCGCCTATCACCACATCCGCTTCACACACTTCTTGCTCTATCAATAAATTATCGGAATAGAAAGTGCGGACCCGATTGCCGTAAAACAGATCAATCTGTCGTAAGCGCTCAATATCCCGATCAAAGATACAAACATCAGCCCCCATCCCAACCGCGATTTGTAAAGCGTTACGGCCTACCACTCCGCCACCCAGAATCACAATCTTGGCGGGTGATACCCCAGGCACACCAGCCATTAACACGCCCAAGCCACCATGGGTTTTTTCTAAATGGGAGGCCGCCGCCTGAATCGACATGCGACCAGCAACTTCACTCATCGGCGCCAGCAAAGGTAATGCCCCACTCATGGCAGTCACTGTTTCATAAGCGATGCAAGTTGCGCCAGAATCAATTAAGGCTTTAGTTTGCTTTGGATCTGGTGCGAGATGCAAATAAGTAAATAGAATTTGATCTTCACGCAACATGGCACATTCTTGCGCTTGAGGCTCTTTGACTTTGACAATCATCTCCGCCTTTTGAAATACTTCTGCAGCGCTATTAATTAAGGTAGCACCAGCAATTCGATAGGACTCATCCGTTAAACCAATCTGCTCACCGGCTCCACGTTGAACCAATACGGAATGCCCTTGTCTACAAAGGCCACTCACATTACCCGGGGTTAAGCCAACCCGAAACTCATTATTTTTGATTTCTTGCGGTACGCCAATAATCATTTCTATCTCCTGTTATTTAAATTCACGCTTCGTTTTAGTCTTGTGATGCAAGCCAACGAGGTAGAACATCGCTAGATACACCCCTAATAAACACGGACCTAAGATCAATGCCATCCGCGCATCCTCATGAAAGCCCATCAGCACAACAACTAAGAAAATGAATGCCAAAGCAAACCATGAGGAATACGGATACCAAGGAGTGCGATAAGCTAAGGCTGCTACTTGGGCTTTTGTTAAGGAACTGCGGAATTTGAGTTGGGTAATCAAGATGGCAATCCAGACTATTAAACCAACAAAAGTCACTGCCGCCATAATGTATTGAAAGGCTTTATCTGGAACAAAGTAGTTCAACACCACGCCCGTCATACAAACTGCAACCGTTGTCATCACAGCACGATGGGGAACTCCATACTTTGATAGTTTTGCAAACGGTGCCGGTGCATAGCCATTGTTGGATAGTGAGTACAAAATCCGACCGCCACTGAAGATACCCGCATTGCATGATGAAAGTGCGGCAGTAATCACGACGAAATTAATTAAACCTGCTGCCTCACGTAAACCAATACGCTCAAACATCACCACAAAGGGACTACCCTGCTGACCAACCTCATTCCAAGGGAAGATGGCCAGGATGACCAAGATCGCGCCCATATAGAAAATCAAGATGCGCCAGGCTAAGGAATCAATTGCCATCGGAATTGTTTTGCGTGGATTCTCAGCTTCTCCAGCAGAAAGTCCAATCATCTCTATACCCACATAAGCAAATAAAACCATTTGCAGTGAGAGCAGCATGCCGCTGATGCCATTTGGAAAGAAGCCACCGTGTTGCCATAGATTACTTAAGCCAATAGGCTGCCAATCATTGGTAAAGCCAAACAAAATCACCGCGCCACCAAGTGCGATCATAGCGACAATCGCTACCACCTTAATCAAGGCAAACCAGAACTCAAACTCGCCAAAGACTTTGACGGCGATGAGATTAATAAGACCCATCATCACAATCGAAGAAAGTGCCCAAATCCACTGAGGGGTTTCTGGGAACCAAATTCCCATATAAATACCGACAGCCGTCACTTCCGCAATTCCAACAACGATCCAGTAGGTCCAATAACCCCAGCCCACCATATACCCTGCTAGTGGACCTACATAGGTATTGGCATAAGCGGCAAACGATCCTGCCACAGGCTCATGAACTGCCATTTCTCCCAGAGTTCGCAGCACAATGAATGCCACAATGCCTGCCAATAAGTAACCTAAGAGAATCGATGGTCCCGCAATGTTGATTGCGCTTGCTGAACCTAGAAATAATCCAACACCAATCGTTGAACCTAGGGCCATCAAACGAATATGCCTTACTTTGAGATGCCGCTTTAAGCCGGTTTGTTCAGTCTGCAAAAGAGACCTCCTTTCGATTTGTCATTGGCTGATTTACCAACGAAGCAAAGTCTAGGGAGTGTGTGGCAGATGCACTAGAGCAAAAAAATGTCTAAAGTAACTAAATGACTAAAAAGTAAATGGGCAATGAATAAAACACCTTCAAAATCAAGGTCAATGACTCAGAAGAAATATTGCTGACTGCATGAGAATCAGTAATTTCCTACAGGGAATGCCCTTAAGGATTTAGGGCGATGAGATTCAAAATCTCTGCGGCCGCAGCAAGGCCACAGGCCGCAGTCACCATTACGGTAGATCCGTAACCAGAACAAGCGAGGCCCCCACTTGCTGCGCCAGCTCGAGGCTCATGCGAGTAGATGGCGCGTATCCCAATTTTTTTCTTGAGGTTTCTAGAGAAGCCATGATCTTGGCGCAAGCCTTGTCGCACCTTAGCAAGCAAGGCATCTTGCTCTGTACGTGACAGATCATCACAGCGCACCGAAGTGGGATCAGACTTGCCGCCCGCAGCGCCACACATGACTAAGGCACGATTATTGTTGATGGCCCAAACCGATAATGCAATTTTGGTTTGCACAGAATCTGTTGCGTCTAATACCAATGCATTTTCTGGAATAAGCCTATCTAAATTCTCTGGTTCCAAAAATTGATCATAGGGGGTTAACGTAATCTCTGGATTAATTTGCAAAACTCTCTGAGTCATCGCATCCACTTTGGCTTTGCCATATTGACCCTCTAAAGCATGCAACTGACGATTGGTATTGCTTTCGGCAATGTGGTCAAAATCTACTAGGACAAGATGTCCGATACCAGTCCGTGCTAAGGCCTCGGCAGCCCAAGATCCAACACCACCTAGTCCAGCTACCACCACCGTGGCATTGCGGAAGCGCTCACGAAGCTCTGGGCCATAAAGCTTTGCCACACCACCAAACCGACGGTCTTCCGTGCTGTCTTCCGCGCTGTCTTCTACCTTGTCTTCTGCCATAGCTTCTCTTTATACTGAATAAATGGATCCCATTGCTCAACTTCGCAAAAACTATACCTTCGGCCAGCTTTCTGAAACCGACGTTCCCGGTAACCCACTCCCGCTCTTTCAGCTTTGGTTTGACCAAGCGGTGAGAGCAGAGTGTCCTGAACCCAATTCCATGACTTTGGCTACTGCCGATAAGGCCGGTAATCCATCAGCTCGTATTGTCTTACTAAAAGGCGCTGATCAAAACGGTTTTACCTTTTTTACCAACTACGAAAGTCAAAAAGGTCGAGACTTAGCAGTTCGACCCGAAGCTGCCCTCCTGTTTCATTGGCATGAACTAGAGCGTCAAGTGCGCATCCAGGGTGTTGTCGAGCGTGTTAGCGCTACCGAAAGCGATGAATACTTCCACTCTCGCCCTCCGGCTTCACGCATTGGCGCATGGGCCTCCCCACAAAGTAGCGCCATCCCCAATCGCGAATTCCTTGAAGAAGCTGAAAAGCACTTTAAGGCGGAATTTGGTGATGCACCTCCACGTCCAGAACATTGGGGTGGATATCGCTTGCGCCCCACTGAAATCGAGTTCTGGCAAGGTCGCCCCTCTAGATTGCATGATCGCATTCACTACAAACTAAATGGCACTGATTGGCAAGTAAATCGCCTTGCTCCTTAGGAGTACTGCGGCGCTATCAGTGCTTTAAATTTCGCTCTGAATTTTGCGAGCTTAGGCGCAACGACTGCCATGCAATAACCTTGATTTGGGTGTTGCTGAAAATAATTCTGGTGATAGTCTTCTGCCGGAAAAATAGTTGGCGCAGTAACAATCTGCGTCACTACGGGACTAGAGTAAATTTGAGATTGCTCAAGCTCCGCCACTACCTCATGTGCAATATTGGCTTGCTCTTCACTATGTGTAAAGATTACTGAGCGATATTGAGTGCCGTGATCGTTACCTTGATAGTTCAGTGTGGTTGGATCATGAATCACAAAGAAGATCTCGAGTAAATCTCTAAATGAGACTATTTGCGGATCGAACAGCACATCCACTATTTCAGCATGCCCTGTCGCCCCAGTACAAACCGCCTCATAGGAGGGCTTAGGTTGGGCACCGCCAGCATAGCCAGAAACGACCGATTTCACACCACTAATTTGTTGATAAACGGCCTCAAGACACCAAAAACAACCACCGCCAAGGGTGGCACGCTCTAGCTGGGGCTGGTTTTTATCATCACTTTCATTCATGGCTTTATCCTAATACCTTATTCCAATGTCTGCTCACCATTAAAACACCATGAATCGCTTCACTATCCAACTTGATGAAATCCAGGCCGCCTTCGCTGCCGAACCCAGTCCGACTCTTGAAGTGAGATTGGAGCGTATCAGTCGAATTGAACAGATGATTGCGGCCAATGAAGATAAACTCTGCAAGGTTCTGATGGCTGACTTTGGTATTCGCCATCCTATTGAAACCCGTCTTGCCGAATTCCAACTGGTCTATCAGGCTTGCAAATATACCCGCAAGCATCTGAAAGAGTGGATGAAGCCTGTACAAATGGAAACGCCTTTTTTCTTAGGATCCTCTGAAGCCTGGATGCAGAATCAATCCCTGGGCGTGATCGGCATCATGAGCCCGTGGAATTATCCAATTCAATTAGCCCTTGTTCCAGCAATTAGTGCATTTGCTGCTGGTAATCGCGTTTGGTTAAAACCCTCTGAGCGCAGTTCGCGAACTTCAGGGTTTCTAGCCGGCCTAATTCAAGAGTATTTCCATCCGAGTGAATTTTGTGTCACTACCGGTGGTCCTGATGTAGCGGAACAGTTTGCTGCCCTGGCATTTAATCACCTCTTCTTTACGGGATCAGAAGCGATTGGCAAAAAAGTGATGCGCGCTGCTGCCGAGAACCTGACCCCAGTTACTTTAGAGCTTGGTGGCAAAACCCCAGCCATCATCGACCGCTCAGCCAAACTCTCAGATGTTGCTGCTTCAATCATCTACGGCAAATTAATCAATAGTGGGCAAACTTGTATCGCACCGGATTACATCCTGGTTGAACCCAGGAATCAAGCTGAATTGATTCACGAACTACAGGCCGCTGCTCAGGCTCAATTTAGCAACCCTGAAGAGCTCACTGGCCCAATTGACGATCAGCAGCTGCAATACTGGCAACATTTAGTCAGCGATGCGGTTGAACGTGGCGCAAAAGTAATTTCCTTGTTAAACAAGCCCTCAAATGGCACGAGAAGCTTTGACCCGGTATTACTAATAGATGTTCCTCTTCAAGCTCGCGTAATGCATGAAGAAATTTTTGGGCCCATTCTGCCGATTCTGTCCATAGCGGATACCGCTGCTGCAATTCATTACATCAATAGCAAACCCAATCCCCTCGCGCTGTATTGGTTTGGTAAAGATAAAAAAGCGATGCAGCAAGTTTTAACCGAAACCCGTTCTGGCGGCGTCACGATCAATGACACCTTATTGCATGCAGGAATTGAGTCATTGCCATTTGGCGGTGTTGGCGCTAGCGGTATGGGTAGCTATCGTGGCAAAGCGGGCTTTGATACCTTTAGCCACCAAAAACCGATCCTAGAAGTACGCGGTCTCTTAGGCAGTAATTTTCTTAAGGGGACTAAACCAGCTCGCCCACCCTATGGGAAAACAGCAGAGCGCTTAATCAAGCGTCTCAGATAAAGACTAAGCGTAGTGCAAACCCAATAAATAAGAACCCTGTCATCATCCAAAGGCTTGCCGCCCAGCGAGGGTGACGCTGAAAAAAACGTGAAACGAATTGCCCGATGCAAATCAAGCTGGCCAAGTAAGTCATGCTCATGCATTGCAGAACGATCGCCAAATACAAAAATGTATGGATGGGATGTTCAAAATCAGGCTGAATAAATTGTGAGAAGAATGCAATAAAGAAAAAGATAGCTTTAGGATTCGTCAGCGATAGCGCTAGAGCTGCATACAGAGGATGCAACGCCATTAGACGAATTTGCAATGGCTTGTCTTGTGGAATTGTGTCTTGCAAAGTCCAGCGCTGCATGCCGCTTCGTACCAAACCAAAGCCCATCCAAGCTAAATACAAGGCGCCGATTGTGCTGAGGATGCCAAAGAGTATGAAAGAGGATGCCAGTAAGGATGCGGCTCCTAAAGCCACAGCAATCATCAATACGGAATCGCCAATAAAAATTCCAAGCGCACCCCAGGCTCCTGAACGCCAACCCTTCTGAGTAGTCACTGTTAAAACATAAAGCGAGTTGGGACCTGGCAATAAGATTGTCAAGATGGTCCCTAGCAAGTAAGTAGGGAAATCAACAATGCCAGCGTTTGCCGGGTTGAATAGGTCTAAAGTAAAAAATGCCATCTCGACATCATAATTAATTCGGGAAAACCCTTGTCATCATGCATTCAAGCTGTCATAATGGGAGGCTTTTTAAA
The DNA here is from genome assembly GCF_018881545.1 of Polynucleobacter alcilacus. Lineage (GTDB taxonomy): Bacteria > Pseudomonadota > Gammaproteobacteria > Burkholderiales > Burkholderiaceae > Polynucleobacter > Polynucleobacter alcilacus. Next base: position 1,874,360 of record NZ_JACVQD010000001.1, on the reverse strand, counting down.
GCAATTTGATTCATCGCCCCCCAGCTATATTTCAGCGTACCGTTTAGAAGTCATAAACACCGAAGTTCATAAAACGCGCTGCCGCCTGTCTGATGGTCGATGCCTTTGACCATCGCACCCCATAAAAAACAATGGGTGCAACATACGGAGACATCCCTTTGAGGGGATGTGTAATAGCATGACTTTTTCTAAAGAAACCAATCTCGAGTCGAAAGACTCAAAGCACGCTGGAACTGAGTTCCAGTCTTTCGCCCTAGCGGCCTCACTTCTTAAAAACGTTGCTGAACTCGGTTATACCGAAGCTACTGCCGTGCAGGCTGAGGTTATTCCTGCAGCCTTAGCTGGTGGTGACTTATTAGTCAGCAGCCAAACCGGTAGCGGTAAAACTGCAGCCTTTTTATTGCCTTTAATTAATCAACTGATCGAAGCTAACCCGCATAGCTCACCTGTACCCGGTCGCGCACAACCTAAAGTGTTAGTGCTCTGCCCTACTCGTGAATTAGCTCAACAGGTTACCGCCGATGCCGTGAACTTGGTTCGTGGCATGAAAGGTATCCGTATTGCAACTGTGATGGGTGGCATGCCTTACGGCAAGCAAATCCAAGCTCTGAAAGGTGCATTGTTGGTTGTTGCCACACCAGGTCGCTTACTCGACTTATGTGACAGTAAAGCAATTCGCTTGGATGATGTAAAACAACTCGTTATCGACGAAGCCGATCGCATGCTCGACATGGGATTTGCTGATGATCTCGAGGCAATTGATAAACGTTGCTCAAGTCGCAATCAAACTTTAATGTTCTCTGCAACCTTTGCACCAAAGATTATGTCTTTAGCAAATGCGTTGACTACCGATGCTAAACGTATTGAACTTGCTCATGCAGGCGATAAACATGCCAACATCGAACAGAAGTTGCATTGGGCTGACAGCACATCACACAAGCACAAGTTACTTGAGCACATTTTGGCTGATGCCAATTTGGATCAAGCAGTGGTGTTTGCAAGCACTCAGGTTGAAAGCGAAAAAATTGCTGACACCTTGCGTGCCAATGGCTACGAAGCTACTGCACTCCATGGTGCAATGCCTCAAGCTGTGCGCATGCGTCGCCTAGAGTCTCTCCGCAAAGGTCACACCAAGATTTTGGTTGCGACTGACGTAGCAGCTCGCGGTATCGATGTGCCGCGCATTAGTCACGTTATTAACTTTGGCTTGCCAATGAAACCGGAAGACTATACGCATCGTATCGGTCGTACTGGTCGCGCTGGTCGCAATGGTGTCGCAATCACTTTGGTTGAACATCGTGATCGCGCCAAGATCCGCAATATCGAGCGTTTTACACAGCAAGATATCGTTGCCTCAGTCATCGCCGGCCTTGAGCCACAAGCCAAGCCTAGCTTTGGTGGTGGTGGTGGCGGTCGCTCTGGTAGCGGTGGTGGCAATCGTTCTGGTGGTGGTGGCAATCGCTCAGGTGGTGGCGGTGGTCGTTATGGCTCAGGCGCACGTTCTGAATCGCGTTTTGGCGGTGGCGGTACTGGTGGTGAAAGCCGCACAGGCAATCATTTCGAAGCGCGTTCAACGGATTCACGCTCAGCTGATTCACGTCCTGCACGCTCAGCTGATTCACGTCCTGTGCGTTCTGCTGACTCACGCCCAGCTCGTCCCGCGGGTGGTCCACGCTTTGCTAAACCAAAGACTGGCGGCCAACGTAAAAACTTTAGCGGTAGCTAAAAATGACCCACCGCAATCGTCTCCGTTCTGCATGGAATCGAGTCGGTTCCGGTGCAATTCATCGGGCGCCACGAAAGTGGCAGCCTTGGCTAAGCGATACGGGTTCTTTAACCCAAAAGATTGAGAACATAATTGGACAAAAGCTGGAAGTTCAGGTTTTGCGAGACTGCCCTCAATCGCTGAATAGCGATGAAAGTCGCTATTTTCATTTCAAGATTCGACGTTGCAGAGTACGTGAGGTACTCTTATGCGTTAACGATATTCCCTTGGTAATGGCTCACAGCGTCATTCCAACCCTGAGCTCTAGTGGCAGTAATCACAGTATCCTGCGCCTTGGTACAAAGCCTTTAGGAGCAGTGCTCTTTGCTAAAACCCGCAAGTACTCTAAGCCCAAGTCACCCCGGGATATTGCACGACTAGATAAAAGTAGCGTCTTATGGAAAAAGTGCTCTAAGCATTTTTCTGGATTGAGCTCACCGTTATGGGCACGCCGCACCCTCTATCGCTTAAAAGGTCATCCCATTCTAGTAAATGAAATTTTCTTGCCAGTCCTACTCAATTATTCAGTTAGTTGAGAGTTAAATAGTCAGCCAAGCTAAAGTTGCTTTGACTAAGGCTTCATCACCTGGCTCGGTTGTAAATACCTCACCAAAACCAATCATCTCAGCGGCATCTGCAATATTGTGATGCGGGCATAAGGCGCTTGCGCTTTGTAAATTCTGTGGAAATTGATCTTTTACTACTTGGCCTAGATAGCGCACAGCCTCAGAGGAGGTGAGAAGCCAAAGCGATTTTGAAAAATCCATTTCACGAATTGCTTGCCAAGCAGAATTATCAATATCCAGAGGGACACGAGTGTAGGTTGAAATCGCCTCTACTCTTGCCCCCGCTTTTTTTAAGGTATCCGCTAACCAATCGCGTCCACCTTCACCCTTGAAGATCACCACTTTTTTACTTGCCCAGTTCCAGCCCAAGGTTTGTAGCTCTTGCCATAAACCCTCTGAATCCCAACTCTCGTTGTTTCCTGGAATAAAGATGGGTGTGGGCTGAGCTTCTTGACCAATACCATGATTTTGGAGGGCAAACTTGCTACTCCCACCCATCACCCCAATGGGAATAATCTGCTTAGAAAAATCTTGCCAATCACGCTCTAGCAAACGCATAACGCATTCAATGGCATTCGGACTGACAAAAATAGCCAAGTCAGCATCTGCTAATGATGTGGCAATGTGGTCGGCGAGTTGTTCGTCTGCAGCAGGAACAATAGTAAGCAGAGGCAGAGACACAATCTCTGGGAAACTGCGCTTAGACAAACCGCTGTTCTCAATGACATGACTTAATACTTCAATCAGCTGACGAGCCTGTCCACTGGGTCTGGTAACGATAATGGTTTTGGCACTCATCGCGATTGAGAATGCTTTACTTACTTCGGAGTATTTGGAATCAAATCTGCCGCACCTTGTGCCAGCAAATCTGTGGCAACGGCTAACCCTAGAGACTCTGCATCCTCAATCGATTGCACTTTGGCATTGCCAAGGGCAAGGCAGAAGGTTTTGCCATCCGCGCTAGCAACAAACGAGCGTATTTGCATTTGGCCTGCCTGATCCTGATTCCATGTGGCATAGGCTGCTAAGGGCACTTCACAAGAGCCTCCCAATTGGCGCGAGATCATGCGTTCTGCCGATACCGCAAGCAAGGTTGGTAAATCCGTTAACGGCGCAAGCCACTGCTTAATATGGGGATGATTGCTTAAGGTCTCTATTCCTAAAGCACCTTGCCCTGCTGCTGGTGTGTAGGGGTCATAGGGAAGGTATGCGCGGATGCGGCTTTCTAAACCCAAACGCTTGAGTCCTGCGGCAGCCAAAATAATCGCTTGATACTCGCCACGATCCAATTTGCTCATGCGTGTATCTAAATTGCCGCGCAATGGCTCAATTTCTAGATGAGGGAACTTTGCTCGTAGTACAGCTTCACGTCGCAAGCTGGAGGTGCCCACGATGGCACCTTTTGGTAAGTCTTCAAGACTGGCGTAATCGTTCGAGACAAAAGCATCACGGGCATCTTCTCTGGCCATCACACAAGCAAGATCAAACCCTTCTGGCATCACCATGGGGACATCTTTTAAGGAATGAACGGCTAAATCAGCACGTCCGTCCTCTAGAGCGGCTTCTAATTCTTTTACAAAAAGGCCTTTACCCCCGACTTTGGACAGGGCCATATCCAAAATCTGGTCCCCGCGGGTGGTCATCCCCAAAATCTGGACAGCGCACTCTGGATAGAGCTTTTGGAGGCAATCCCGGACGTGCTCAGCCTGCCACATGGCCAAACGACTTTCACGGGAGGCAATGACTAGGCGCTTGGGGGCTGACGGAGGGGTAGGTATGGCTGCAGAATTCTGGGTTTGGGACATAACATTTAAAATAATCAAAGACCTACCCCAATATACTGTGTTTATGAGCTCATCCAAAAATTCCTTAGCCAACAAAGCCCAAGCTTGGTCGGCCCGTTTTACAGAACCCGTTGACGAACTCGTTCAACGCTATACCGCCTCTATCGGCTTTGATCAACGCTTTGCTATGGTTGATATCGCTGGTTCCCTAGCACACGCTGAAATGCTAGCTAGTCAAAAGATCATCAGCGCCCAGGATTTGGTGGATATTCAAAAAGGAATGGCCCAGATTAAAAGCGAAATTGAGGCCGGTGAATTTAACTGGCAATTAGCGCTCGAAGATGTTCATCTCAATATTGAAGCCCGCCTTACAGAACTAGTGGGTGATGCTGGCAAACGTTTGCATACTGGCCGCTCACGTAATGATCAAGTGGCGACTGATCTACGCCTTTGGTTGCGTGGCAGCGTAGATGAGATTGCGACTACCTTACAAACTGTTCGTACTGCGCTTTTGGATTTAGCAGAAAAGCATGCTGCAACAATCATGCCGGGTCATACGCATTTGCAAGTTGCGCAACCGATTACTTTCGGCCACCATCTCATGGCTTACTTCGAAATGTTTAGCCGTGATACAAGCCGCTTGGCTGATTTACGCACACGCTTTAATCGTTTGCCCTTAGGCGCAGCTGCTTTAGCAGGTACGAGCTACCCGATTGATCGCGAGCAAGTAGCCAAGATTTTGGGCTTTGATGGTATTTGCAACAATTCTCTAGATGCAGTGTCGGATCGCGACTTTGCCATTGAGTTCTGCGCCTTTGCATCGATTCTGATGATGCATGTCTCACGCTTATCTGAAGAGCTCGTACTATGGCTAAGCCCGCGTTTTGGGTTTATTGATTTACCAGATCGCTTCTGTACTGGTAGCTCCATCATGCCGCAAAAGAAAAATCCTGACGTTCCAGAATTGGCACGCGGTAAAACGGGTCGCGTTTATGGTGATTTGATTTCTTTATTGACGCTGATGAAGAGCCAGCCACTTGCTTACAACAAAGATAATCAAGAAGACAAAGAACCCTTATTTGATGCGGTAGATACTGTTCAAGATACACTGCGTATCTTTGCTGACATGATTCCGCATATTGAAGTGAAGGCTGACATCATGAAAGCAGCGGCTGAGGAAGGCTTTGCAACCGCAACCGATTTAGCTGACTACTTGGTTAAAAAAGGTTTAGCCTTCCGTGATGCCCATGAAGCTGTGGCTCACGCTGTTAAAGCCTGTGTTGGCAGAAACTGTATGCTGACTGACTTGAGTCTTGCAGAGCTGCGCTTTGCTTGTGGTTTAGATAATCGCCCTGAACTCATGAGTGATGATGTCTTTGCTCTGCTCACCGTGGATGGCTCAGTACAATCACGCCAACATGCGGGTGGCACAGCGCCTTCTCAAGTACTGGCAGCCATTCAACGGGGTCGAGCAGATCTCTAGAGGTGCTGATGGCATGTGCCCCTTGTATCCACTTCCAATGCCAAGATGCGGTATGGATTGATTAAAGCGTGATGTCGCGATCCTGTCTGACGCAGTCAACGTAATATTCGCTGCGGCCATCGACATCCCCCTTCACTAAACCATGTATATCCGTCTCGAATCCTGGAAACTTCTCATTAAAGTCCCTAGCAAAGTACAAATAGTCCACGATTCGTTTGTTAAAGCGCTCACCCGGAATTAATAGCGGAATACCTGGCGGGTAGGGTGTGACTAGCATCGCTGTAACACGACCATCTAATTGATCAAGAGGCACACGATCAACCTCTTTATGCGCCATTTTTGCCCAAGCCTCAGAAGGCATCATGGCAGGCTCCATATCCGAGGTATACATTTCTGTAGTCATACGGGCTACGTTACGACCCTTATAGAACTCATGAATCTGCTGGCAGATATCTTTTAAGCCAACGCGCTCATAGCGGGGATGCTTAGCCACAAACTCTGGCAAAACTTTCCACAGAGGTGCATTTTTATCAAAGTGATCTTTAAACTGTTGCAATTCAGTAACCAGGGTATTCCAGCGACCCTTAGTGATACCGATGGTGAACATGATGAAGAAGGAATACAGGCCACACTTCTCAACGATCACGCCATGCTCTGCAAGATATTTAGTCACGATGCTAGCGGGGATCCCCATTGACCCGAAGTTGCCTTCGATATCTAAGCCAGGAGTGACAACCGTTGCTTTAATCGGATCAAGCATATTGAAGCCTTTGGCGAGTTTGCCAAAGTCATGCCAGCTTGCATTAGGCTCCAGCACCCAATCAGAGCGCTCACCAATACCTTCTTCAGCAAGATGATCTGGTCCCCAAACCTTAAACCACCAGTCAGTGCCAAACTTATCATCTACCTCACGCATAGCGCGTCGGAAGTCCATGGCTTCAGCGATAGATTCTTCTACCAAGGTTGTGCCACCAGGGGATTCCATCATTGCTGCAGAAACGTCGCAGGAAGCAATAATGGCGTACTGTGGGCTAGTCGAGGTATGCATTAAGTAAGCTTCATTAAAGCAATCCCGATCAAGCTTATGCTCTTCTGCATCCTGAACTAATACCTGAGAAGCCTGGGATAGACCTGCCAATAGCTTATGAGTCGATTGGGTAGCAAACATCAAACTCTTCTTGGTGCGCTGACGATCAGATCCAATCGCATGCATATCTTTGTAGAAAGGATGGAATGCAGCATGCGGCAACCAAGCTTCATCGAAATGCAGTGAGTCAACCTTGCCATCAAGCATCTCTTTAATCATCTCAACGTTGTAAACAATCCCGTCATAGGTACTCTGGGTCAGCGTCATCACACGCGGTATCACATTCTTATTCTTAATGAAGGGGTTGGCATCAATCTTTTTCTTGATATTGGCCCACTCAAACTCTTCTTTAGGAATCGGTCCAATAATGCCGAGATGATTGCGGGTTGGCATTAAGAAAATTGGGATTGCGCCCATCATGGTGATGGAGTGAATCACCGACTTATGGCAGTTACGATCGACCAAAACGACATCTCCAGGCGCTACGGTGGAGTGCCACACAATCTTGTTGGATGTGGAGGTGCCATTGGTTACAAAGAATAAATGGTCGGCATGAAAGATGCGTGCAGCATTGCGCTCGCTCTGCAACACAGGCCCAGTATGGTCCAAGAGTTGGCCTAATTCTTCGACGGCATTACAGACGTCAGCACGTAACATATTCTCACCAAAGAATTGATGGAACATACGCCCCACTGGACTCTTCAAGAAAGCCACGCCACCAGAATGCCCTGGGCAATGCCAAGAATAAGAACCTTCAGAAGCGTAATTGGTTAATGCACGGAAGAACGGTGGTGCCAAAGAATCCAGATAGACTCTGGCTTCGCGAATAATGTGGCGCGCAACAAATTCTGGGGTGTCTTCATTCATATGAATGAAACCATGCAGTTCACGCAAGATATCGTTTGGCATATGACGTGAGGTACGCGTCTCGCCATATAAAAAGATCGGAATATCTTCATTGCGCTTACGCACTTCAGTAATGAAGGCGCGCAAGTTATTCAAAGCAGGTAAGTCATGGTCTTCGGAATCAGAAACAAACTCTTCATCATCAATTGAGACAATGAAAGTAGATGCACGAGAAGCTTGTTGAGCAAAAGAAGTTAGGTCCCCGTAGCTCGTAAGCCCGATAACTTCCATGCCCTCGGTTTCGATGGCCTCGGCGAGGTCGCGAATACCAGAACCCGAAATGTTCTCGGAACGAAAGTCTTCATCAATAATGATGATTGGGAAACGAAATTTCATAACAACTCCCCTGCTATTGGATCCGATGAAGTCGGAACCCACTTCTCAAAATGAGAAAGATCCATTATCCGACCGCCATCTGACGAAACCGTGACTATATCCACAAATGGACTAAATTGAAATTGATGCACTGCCGTGAATAACTTAGGCCTTAGGCAGGGTCACGCCCCGCTGACCTTGATACTTCCCACCACGATCTTTATAAGATGTGCCGCAGATCTCATCACTTTCGAAGAAGAGTACTTGCGCACATCCCTCACCTGCATAAATTTTGGCAGGTAATGGTGTGGTGTTGGAAAACTCTAAGGTCACATAACCTTCCCACTCAGGCTCGAATGGCGTTACGTTAACAATAATTCCGCAGCGAGCATAAGTGCTCTTACCGACGCATACCGTTAGTACACTACGGGGAATCTTGAAGTACTCAACGGTTCTTGCCAAGGCAAATGAATTTGGTGGAATGATGCAAACATCCCCGCTGAAGTCTACAAAGGATTGCTCATCGAAATTCTTGGGATCAACAATCGTGCTGTTGATGTTAGTAAAGATCTTAAATTCATTGGCGCAACGAATGTCATAGCCGTAGCTTGATGTGCCATAACTTACGATTTTGTTGCCGGCGGCGTCTTCACGAACTTGCCCAGGTTCAAATGGGCTGATCATGCCTTGCTCGCCCATGCGGCGGATCCAGTGGTCAGATTTAATAGTCATGGCCGAATTGTAAAACCTTCGCCAGCTCTAGCTATCATTTATCGGCCTCTGAGCCCTAAAAATTAGCTATTTTGGCTAAAAATCACTCGCTCAGGGGCGTTATAGATCTCAAAGTGTTTTCCAGAGCAACGGGAGAGGATGGTGAGATTGGTTTTACGAGCCAACTCCAAGCCCATTAAAGTGACTCCCGAGCGAGTTAAGAGAAATGGCACTCCCATTTGGGCGCCCTTGATTACCATCTCGGATGTAAGACGCCCCGTCGTAAAGAAAATCAGGTCCCTGCCGGACTTATCTGCCAGCCACATTAAGCCAGAAATAGAGTCGACTGCGTTATGCCGCCCAACATCCTCAATAAAGTGCACTAGCTCTACGCCCTTATCCCCCACTTTTTCGAACACAGCACAGGCATGTACTGAGCCAGATTTCTTGTAAATCGAATCATGAACCCGAATCGTGTCTATCAAAGCCACAATAGCCTCTTGAGAAAGATTAGGACCATCTGGTAAACGCGTTTCTGCCATCTCTTCCATCAATCCGCCGAACATGGTTCCCTGGCCGCAACCCGTGGTGACTACCCGCTTACTGGTTAAGGCATCAATGTCCACCGTGCTACGACGGGTCTTCACGGCCGCTGAATCGGTTTCCCAATCCACTTGAATGCTTTCAATATCGTCTGCTGATTCCACTAAGCGTTGGTTGCGTAAATACCCTAAAACCAAGGCCTCCGGTGCGCTCCCCAGAGTCATGAGGGTGACCAGCTCGCGCTTATCTAAATAGATAGTTAATGGGCGCTCTCCGGGGATCTGGGTCAGCTTTTTTCTGCCCGCTTCATCCATTACCTCCACCTCATGCACCAAAGGCACAGAGGCACTAGACATCTGAATACGGGGTTTTACAGCCATGTAATGCTTTCTAAAACGGGTTTTGTGAAGACTTCAAGGTGTTTTACTTTAACCGCAGACTAAAATTACTGCTTGGGCAATAGCAGAGCCAGCATAATCCTGTATTCACTCTAATTTAACCTTCTTATTTAAGTCCGCTCTACATGAGTAGCTCCCAACGTCGCCTTCTTGTCACTTCAGCCCTGCCGTATGCCAATGGACAGATCCATATCGGGCATTTGGTGGAATATGTGCAGACAGATATTTGGGTACGATTTCAGCGGATGCGCGGTCATGAGGTCCACTATGTTGGCGCGGATGATACTCATGGCACCCCAATCATGTTGCGTGCCGAAAAAGAGGGAATTACTCCCAAAGAGTTGATTGCGAATGTTTGGAAAGAGCACAAGCGCGACTTTGACAACTTCCTCATTTCTTTTGATCACTACTACACCACCGATAGCCCTGAGAATGAAAAGCTTGCACAAAGTATTTATCTCAAGCTGCGTGATGCCGGTCTCATTGAAAAGCGTGCCATCGAGCAAGCTTATGATCCTGTTAAAGAAATGTTTCTACCAGACCGCTTTATTAAAGGCGAGTGCCCTAAGTGCGGAGCTAAAGATCAATATGGTGACAACTGTGAAAAATGTGGTGCCACCTACTCCCCTACTGACCTCAAGAATCCGCTCTCGGTAGTCAGCGGCGCAACACCGATCAAAAAAGTATCGGATCACTATTTCTTTAAGTTATCAGATCCTCGTTGTGAGAATTTCTTGCGAGAGTGGACCCAAGTTAAAACGCCACTGCAGCCAGAAGCCCGCAACAAAATGAAAGAATGGGTTGGTCAGCCTGGGGAAAGTAAATTGGGTGACTGGGATATCTCTCGTGACGCCCCGTATTTCGGCTTTGAAATCCCTGATGCGCCAGGCAAGTACTTCTACGTCTGGCTTGACGCCCCGATTGGTTACTACGCCAGCTTCCTCAATTACTGTGAGGCTAAAGGTATTAACTTTGATGAGTGGGTCAAACCTGACACGACTACTGAGCAATACCATTTCATTGGCAAAGATATTTTATATTTCCACACCCTATTCTGGCCAGCAACACTTCAGTTTGCGGGCTATCGCACTCCCACCAACGTTTTTGCTCACGGCTTCTTAACGGTCGATGGCGAGAAGATGAGTAAATCCCGTGGTACTTTAATCTCCGCTAATAGCGTGATCGAATGCGGTTTTAATCCTGAGTGGTTCCGTTATTACTTTGCAACCAAACTCAATGACAGCATGGAAGATTTGGATTTAAATCTGCAAGATTTTGTGGCGCGAGTAAATAGTGACCTATTGGGTAAGTACATCAATATTGCAAGTCGTAGTGCTGGCTTCTTGGTGAAACGCTTTGGTGGCGTAGTTTCTGATGCAGCCATGAATCATGTACTGCTTCAAGAGATTGCTGCAGCGAGTGAAAAAATTGCAGAGCTGTATGAAGGGCGCGAATATGCAAAAGCATTACGAACCATCATGGAGCTCGCCGATAAGGTCAATGGCTTCGTTGATGAAAACAAACCTTGGGAAATCGCCAAAGATCCAGCACGAGAAGCAGACTTGCAAAGTGTCTGCTCCGTTACCTTAGAAGCTTTTCGGATGCTTAGCCTTTACCTCAAGCCAGTCATTCCCCAAGTCGCCGCTGGAGTAGAAGAATTTTTCTGCCTGCCACCGCTTTCCTGGGCTGATATCAACACCCCACTATCCAGTAAGAACCCAATTCAGACCTACAAGCACTTGATGACCCGTGTGGAAGCCCCTCAAATTGAGGCTTTGCTAGCTGCAAACTTATAAAAAAGCCCTTAAAAAGACCCTATAATGGCGTTTGTAGTCCCCAGATGACTTTTGGAAATAAGTACCATAAGTCATTGAATATATAGAGTATTTTAGGATATGCCATGGCAAGATATCAATCTGAATTCACCCAGTTCTTAAGTGAACTCAAATCTGAGAAACCCCATCTCGAGGCAGACCAACAAGCTGGTCGTGCTCTTTTATGGGACAAAGAACCCCTCACCGTTGAAGATCAACGTCGCGCTAAAGCTGCCAAGCTAAAGCAACGCGCCTACGTTTATTCGAATGACTAATTCAGGCAATACGTCTGGTGCTGAGCCAAATACTCAGCCAATATCCAATTTGTTAGATAGCACTCCATCGGTGACCGATGGGATGTCAGCTGCATTCGCCAAACTTTATGGCGAACCACTTTTTAAGCTTCCTACTGATCTCTATATTCCACCAGATGCATTAGAAGTTTTCTTAGAAGCATTCGAAGGCCCTTTGGATCTGTTGCTTTACTTAATCCGTAAGCAGAATTTCAATGTGCTTGATATTCCGATGGCGCAGGTTACTCAGCAATACCTCAGCTACATCGATCAAATTCGCCATACAAACTTAGAGCTTGCCGCAGAGTACTTATTAATGGCAGCCATGTTGATTGAAATTAAATCCCGCATGCTACTGCCAATGAAAAAGGCTGATAGCGAAGAAGAGGTGGATGATCCACGTGCAGAACTCGTGCGCCGCTTACTTGAATACGAGCGTATGAAGCTTGCAGCACAAGAGCTTGATCAAATTCCACAGCAAGGCCGTGACTTCCAGGTGGCGCATGGCCATGTGGATACTAGCGTTGCTATTGCTTGGCCTGACGTAAACGTAGATGACTTACAAATGGCTTGGCGTGATGTGATCCATCGCGCTAAGCTTACCCAACATCACACCATCACTCGTGAAGAACTATCCGTGCGTGACTTCATGACCCGTATCTTGCGTCGCCTACAAAGCACCCGCTTTGTAGAATTTGGGGAATTGTTTGAAGAGGCCATCAAATCCGGCAACGGCATCCCCGTCATTATTGTGAATTTCATTGCCTTGCTTGAGCTCTCGCGTGAAGCATTAATCGAAGTCACTCAAGCTGAGCCCTATGCACCGATATACGTTCGCCTTGCCTATACCCCTGTTGCATGAAAATTATTAGCGATATTCAAGAGCTACGAGATCATTTACGCGGACAAAACCGTGCTTCATTCGTACCAACCATGGGAAACTTGCATGAAGGCCATTTGTCCCTCATGCGACTTGCGCGTCAACATGGTGACCCGGTAGTTGCTAGCATCTTCGTGAACCGTCTGCAGTTTGGCCCCAATGAAGATTTTGATAGTTATCCCCGCACTATGCAGGCGGATATTGATAAGCTGGAAAAAGAAGGAGTCTATATTTTGTTCGCTCCAACCGAGCGCGATTTATATCCACAGCCACAAGAATACCGCGTAGACCCACCCCAGCAGCTGGGCGATATTCTCGAAGGTGAATTTCGTCCTGGCTTCTTTAAAGGGGTTTGTACGGTTGTTCTCAAGCTCTTCTCTTGCGTAGAGCCTAAGGTTGCTGTATTTGGTAAAAAAGATTACCAACAACTGATGATCATACGTCAAATGGCCAAACAATTTGCTTTGCCAGTCAATATTGTCCCTGCCGAAACTATTCGCGCTGATGATGGCTTAGCCCTCTCTTCTCGTAACGGTTACCTAACTGCTGAAGAACGTATAGAAGCGCCTGAACTACAAAGAGTACTTCAAGAGGTACGCGAGCGAGTTCTGCAATTGCAAGAACGCAATACCCATTCACTCTCAGAAATTGAAAAGAAGGCGGTAGCCACACTTGCAGGCCGTGGCTGGCAACCCGATTACATCGCCATTCGTCAGCAAAGTGACTTAGCACCCGCCTCTAATGAAAGCCTACAGTCTGGTGAGCCGCTGGTGATTCTCACAGCAGCTAAGCTGGGTAAAACGCGTTTGATTGATAACCTCGAGATTTAATTCTGGGGTAGGACTTGTCCCCCACTATCGTTTAGATATTTCCTAGCGCACTAAAGTAGATATTTGTGTTAATGAAAAAACCTGCCGAAGCAGGTTTCATACCCATCTATTCCAAACTAATTCACCATTGCAAATCTTCTTTATAGGTAGCATTGAGATGCTATACATTCTAATTTTGGAATCAGAAGAATCAATACTCTACCTTGTGAGCAATAACTAAACAGGATTAAAGTTTGCCAACGCTATAAGCTGCCAACCGGTGGGCGTTTTATCCCAAACACTTAAACGTGGAGAGGATTTAGTAGAAAGACGCTCGCCATTAATAGTCTCTTCAATAGAAATCCAACTTGTAACAACAAGATGATTATTTGCTTTGGTGACTTTAAAGTCATGCAGAGTGTATATACCTAGGTTAACGCCTTTTATAAGGGCTAATTCAGCAATATGATCTCGGGCTCCATCAGAGTGAACTGATTGAAAACTAGGGGAAATCATGGCTTCAACTGCCGACCAATTTTGGCCAACAATTTCGGTAATAAACTGGCGATAAAGATTTTCGCCTTCTAAATGAAGATCTATTTCTGGCATGACATTCCTTTATATAAAAAGAAACTAAGGCGGTAGTCTTAACAAATGGCTAAGACAGCTCAAAGTTCAAATAACCCTACCGTGCTTTAGTTTGCCATATTCTCATTTATAGGATTGACTAAATTTAACAAATTAGTCTACCTAAATGACTCATGATGGCTGTTGCCCTGCTTTTGATTGATGCTCATTAAAACTATATAAATAAACTGACAATCGGAATTGAAATCAGGCTCAAAATACAGGTAAAGATAACAATTTGGCTAGCGAGTTGAGCATTAGCACCATATCTTGCACAAAACACTACAGCTAATGGTGTTGCGGGCATGGCGGATAAAAATAATGTGGCTTGATGATGCTCATTTTGCTCATTTAGCAGACTAAAAATACCGTAAGTAATGAAGGGTTGCAATGCTAATTGAAAAAAGGCAGCCAAGATTAAGACTATCCAAATTCCTTTCATCTTAATTGGCTTTAATGAGAGGCCAATAATGACTGCTACTAAAAAAGTCATAGAGGTACTGATAATGTTGAGCCCCTCAAACAGTATCTTCACAATAAAAATATCAGATGGAATATCCAACCTACTCCATAAAATCCCCAAGATCAAAGCAATGGTAGGTGGATTCATGAAAATAGACTTTACTAAGTTAAATAAAGAATTTTTGTTTTCACTATCTCCAAAAGATTTAGCAACTACTGGGCCAACCACGTTCACTGGAAGCCCTATACCAAATTGACCGGTTACTAATCCCATCGCACTAATTGCAGCATTATTGTCAAAGACTACTTTTAAAAAGGCATTGCCAATCTGAGAGGAGCTACCAAAAGTACTTCCTAAGATAAAGGCCCCAGTGCTAGGCCTATCCAAGCGTAAAACCCATTTTGCCGTTGACCACGAAGCGACTCCTGTAATCAATTCAGATATCAGAATTACCGCCCCAAAAAATAAATAGGAATACTCCACTTTTAAATTTGCGACTTGACTAAAAATAAACACTGGCAAAACAAAAGAGGTAAGTAATTTTGAAAATATGGGGCTCTGCTCAGCCTCAATTACTTTCCAGTGCCGCAATAACAGTATTGTCAAAACTAAGCATAGAAAAATCGCTATAAAACCTGAGGCCCCATGAAATAAATTCATTTGAGATACCTGTAGATCATTTTATGGAGTTAAAACTAGGCATTGGATGTATTTTCATTTTCTGAAATTTAGGAATGACGCTATTGTTCGCAATCTAAAGCAAAAAACTCAATTTATGTCCAAAGTAATGAAAGCTTATATTGAGATTATTCTATATAACTATGAATTCGCTATTGGTATATCAGGACTAATAGCTAATTTAAGTCCTCTGGGGTTATTAAAGATTAATACGCCGTTAGCAACTGCTAAGATATGCTCGAAAAAAACCACCCGAAGGTGGTTTTGGTGGTTCTGAATGGCCCGGTGAGGAACAACTGGCCGAGGATATCTTATCTTCGCTCTAGAATGCCACTGCAAATGACTTGCTGAGAATGCAATTTATATTCCAGCTCGAGATTTACGCCCATCTAGACTAATTGAACCGGCCCCAGAAGAAGCAAGAATCAATAAGCCACCGGTTACTGCAATGTTCTTAATGAACAACAACTGAGCAATAAATGCGGCATCTACTGGAGCAGCCCAGAAAGCATGACCCGTAATGCTTGCAAAGACAGTAAAGATTGCCAAGCCAATTGCTACGAAACGCGTTTTATAACCGAGAATCAAAGCAAGGCCGCCAAGAACTTCGATGGCAATGACTACCCACACTAAAACGGCTACTAATGGCAATCCCAAGGAAGCAAAATACGCTGTTGTGCCCTCCACTCCCATTAACTTGTTCAGGCCTGCTGGCAAAAATAATGCCGCAATTGCAATACGGCCCAGTAGATTTAATATGCTTTCATAGTTTTTCATCTCTTGCCTCTTTGATTCAGTGATGAATTGATTACTTGCGCTTATTAACCGCATCCTTAAATGCCTTACCTGCACCAAACTTCACCGTTTTGGCAGCTGGGATCTTAAGCTCGGCACCAGTCTGTGGGTTACGACCGATACGAGCTGCACGTTTGCCAGATTTAAAAGTACCAAAGCCAATTAACTGAACATCATTACCCTTAGTAACGGCCTTGATGATGGTGTCTATTGCTGAGCTAAGAACACGGTCTGCAGATGCCTTAGAAATGTTTGCATCATTGGCAATCTTTTCTACTAATTCTGATTTATTCATTTTATTCTCCTAGGAACTTTTTTATTTAGACTACGTTGCCAATTTAGCAAAAATCAGCTTATTCATCATACCCATATTCAATAAAAAAACCACCTGAATTTAGTTTTGGTGCTTCTTCGTAGTCTGGGATGCTATTGAACCACTGGCACAAGGATTATCCAATGAGAGATGTTCACTCCTAACCCCTTATTACAGGGGACAAAAAGACCCACCAGCGTGCATGAATTCAAGTGGCTGGAGCTGAATTGCTAAAACTAAGTATTGGAAATAGCGAGTCTATAGTGAGAAGAACTGTCCTACTTGTAGGTTTAACTCTTTCGCCAGCTCAGCACCGCTCACCTTCCCCGCTGTGCCCTTCGCTTTGAGGACTTCAATCTGCCCACCGTGGCAGGTAATGAAGAATGAATCTAAGGTAATTTGCGTCACTTCGCCGGGCTTACCTTTAACGGCGCTAAAGGTGGCAGTGACATGCTTATGGCAATCGTAGATCTGCACCTTTTGCTCGCCAAACTTGGTCCATGCGCCAGGCGCAGGATTGCAAGCGCGAATCAGGTTATAGATTTGATTAATGTGAGTTGCCCAATGAATCTGTGCAGCGTTAGCATCAAACCAACCCTCATAGTTGGCTTTCGATTCGTCTTGAACGAGTTCTTGATGTTTTCCTGCCACTACTGAGTCAGCAGCCTCTAGCAGGGCTTTAACGCCAACTGGAAAAAGATAATCAAAGTAGACCTTACCTAGAGTGTCATCAGGACTAATCGCTACTTCTTTTTGCAATATCACTTCGCCCTCATCTAAACCATCCGATGGACGGAAGATTGTCAGGCCAGTTTTATCTTCACCCAATGCAATTGCCCAGTTAATCGCACTAGGACCACGATATTTCGGTAATAGGGAGGGATGGTATTGAATCGTACCGTGTTTCGGAATCTTGCAAAGTTCTTGAGGCACAAATTGCAGCACATAAGCCATGACACATATATCCGCTTGGCTATCGATCATGGCCTGGGCAGCCTCTGGACCCTTCAGGGAGGCAAACTGCAGAGGGCTTAAACCCCTCGCCAGCGCTGCCTCCTTAAGGACTTCAGGTTTAGTTGACTTAGGATTATCTGGTGGACAGAAGACTGCAACGACTTCATCGCCACGATCTAAAAAAGCTTCTAAAGTCGCTTTACCAAAGTCCGCACTTCCAATCAACGCTACCCGCATCTTAGATCACCTTATCGTGATGCAATTGATTCAACTCATCATTGGTATAGCCAAGTTCACTCAATATCTCATTGGTATGCTCACCAAGCAAAGGTGAACGAGTCACTGTAGTTGGGCTATCCGACATCTTGATAGGGTTACCAACAGTCAGGTACTTGCCACGAATCGGGTGATCAACTTCAACCACAGTTCCAGTAGCACGCAATGAAGGTTCTTCAGCGATTTCTTTCATGGATAGAATTGGGCCACAAGGCACGTCGTATTTATTTAATATATCCATGACTTCAAACTTACTCATCGTCATGGTCCACTTTTCAATCTCGCCAAAGATTTCCATTAAATGGGGCAAGCGAGCCATTGGGGAGGCAAAACGCACATCGGTAATCCAGTCTTCACGACCGATAACTTTACAAATGGCTTCCCATACGGGGGCTTGTACTACTACATAGATGTAGGAGTTAGGATCCTTCTCCCAGTTTTTGCACTTTAAAATCCAACCGGGCTGACCACCACCAGAAGCATTGCCGGCGCGCGGTACTGAGTCTCCAAACTCACCATTGGGATACTGTGGGTACTCTTTCATGATGCCATTGCGCTCTAGGCGCTGCTGGTCACGTAGCTTCACACGGCAGAGGTTGAGGACTGAATCTTGCATCGCTGCTAAGACCTTTTGACCACGGCCAGAATGCGTACGTTGATAGAGTGCTGTCACGATGCCGAGTGCTAAATGCAAACCGGTACCACTATCACCAATTTGCGCACCAGTTACCAGCGGAGGACCATCATCAAAACCTGTAGTGGATGCAGAACCCCCTGCGCATTGCGCGACATTTTCATACACCTTGCAATCCTCATAGGGTCCAGGACCAAATCCTTTGACTGAAGCCAGAATCATCATTGGGTTCAGTTCTTGAATCCGCTCCCAAGAAAAACCCATACGATCCAATGCGCCTGGTGCAAAGTTTTCTACCAACACGTCACACTCTTTAATCAAGCGTTCAAGGATTTCTTTACCCTTTTGCGTTTTTGTATTAACGGTGATGGAACGTTTGTTGTGATTGAGCATCGTGAAATACAAACTGTCTGCATCTGGGATGTCGCGCAATTGACCGCGGGTTGCATCACCCTCGCCCGATTTTTCTACTTTAATCACATCTGCACCAAACCAAGCGAGTAACTGAGTACAAGTCGGTCCAGATTGAACGTGCGTAAAGTCGAGGATTTTGACCCCTTCTAGAGCTTTTGCCATGATTTAAGTCCTAATAAAATAAAATATTGATTTGTAATAATTTTACCAGCGAGAAATCAGGGTAGATCAAATATGCCCAATTATTGGGCATAAATCCCTACTCAGCCTTTATTGGTCGTACTAAAGGCTATATGTGGCTAGGGCTGGGGACTTTCAAGATCAGAAAGGCGCTTTTTAAGGGCTCTTTCTTCGGCAAAACGCTCGGTCTCATCCCGTATGGTTGCCACAATCCCATTGACCTTCTGATTTTCATCAAACAGCATACCTACCGTAAAAGCGATTGAAAGCATGCTTCCGTTCTTATGGAGAGCTGGCACTTTTAATAATGATGTGCCATAACGCGTGATACCAGTTTCCATTGACTTACGGCAGCCCTCATTATGTCGATGGCGTTGGCGCTCGGGCACAATCAAATCTAAAGTATTTCCCAAGGCTTCTGCCTCGGAATACCCAAAGATACGAGTAGCCGCAGGATTCCACATTACAATTTTTTCATGAGCATCAACTACGATGATGGCATCTCCAACACACTCTACCAACTGATGTAAATCAACGCTTGTCTTCATAGGGTCTGTCTATAGAATAAAAAGGCGCCCACGAGGAGCGCCTTCCAATAAATACCGATTGTAATCGTTATTAAACTGCTTTTGCTGCGTGCAACTTAGTGATGTCATCAGCGCTATAGCCAAGATCAGCCAACACTTCATCAGTGTGCTCACCTAATACTGGAGATGGCTTCACTTCGATTTCTAAATCAGAGAACTTGATTGGGCTACCAATAGTCAAATACTTACCGCGTACTTTGTGATCCACTTCAACGATTGAGCCACTCTTACGTAGGTCAGGTGAAGCAGCCAATTCTTTCATGGAGAAAACTGGCGCGCACGGAATATCAAACTTGCGGAGAATGTCCACAGCTTCATATTTAGTCTTGTCTTTGAGCCAATCTTCAATGGTTGCGAAGATATCAAAAATCTTGTCTTGACGAGCTTCAGCAGTCATATAAGCAGGGTCAGTTGCCCATTCTGGTTTGCCGATGGCCTTAGTAATCGGCTCCCAAGCATGACCTTGAATAGTGAAGTAGATATATGCGTTTGGATCGGTTTCCCAGCCCTTACACTTCAATACCCAGCCTGGCTGACCGCCGCCGCCAGCGTTACCGCCGCGTGGAACGACGTCAGTGAATGAACCGTGTGGATACTGTGGATACTCTTCCAAATAGCCAATTTTGTCCAAACGTTGTTGATCGCGTAACTTCACACGGCACAAGTTCAATACAGCATCTTGCATTGAGCAAGACACTTTTTGACCACGGCCAGTTTTATCACGCTGCATCAAGGCAGTCAAAATACCAATCGCCAAGTGCATACCCGTATTAGAGTCGCCCAAAGCAGCGGCAGAAACTGTAGGAGGACCATCCCAGAAACCAGTAGTAGAAGCTGCGCCTCCAGCACACTGAGCGACGTTCTCATACACTTTCAAATCTTCGTATGAGTGGCCATCGCTAAAGCCTTTAACAGAAGCCAAAATCATTTTTGGGTTCAACTCTTGAATACGTGCCCAAGAAAAACCCATACGATCCAAAGCGCCAGGACCGAAGTTCTCAACCATGACATCAGAAGTCTTGATCATCTTTTCCAATACTTCCTTACCTTCTTGAGTCTTGGTGTCGAGTGTCAAAGAACGCTTATTACCGTTGAGCATAGTGAAGTACAGCGCATCTGCACCTGGAATATCGCGTAATTGGCTGCGGGTGACGTCGCCAGAACCTGGACGCTCTACTTTAATAACGTCAGCACCATACCAAGCCAAAAGCTGAGTACATGCAGGACCTGCTTGTACGTGGGTGAAGTCAATAATACGAATACCGTCTAATGGTTTAGTCATGTTTGTTTCTCCTTGAGTGTTTCTTGTTTGTTTCTTATTTGTTACTTAATTTAATCTAAAAATATTAACTATTTATTACTACAAAATCGGATTGTGAATCTTATTTCTTAGTAGCCGCTGAGGATGGGTTCAAATTCGTTAAACGCCCACTCTCAGTACCTGCAGTCTCATCAATAACGGCATTGATGAGGGCTGGTTTACCGGCAGCAATCGCTTCTGTTAACGCTGCCTCTAATTCTGCTGGGGTAGTTACGTAATAACCTACTCCACCAAACGCTTCCATCATCTTGTCGTAACGTGCGTCTTTAATGAATACGGTTGGAGCCATATCAGCGCCACCAGTAGGATTCACATCAGTGCCGCGATAAACGCCGTTGTTATTGAATACCACAGCCGTAATTGGTAAGTTGTAACGGCAAATGGTCTCTAACTCCATGCCGCTGAAGCCGAATGCACTATCACCCTCTACTGCAACCGTTGGCAATCCGCTAGTCACAGAAGCGCCAATGGCGTAACCCATACCGATACCCATGATTCCCCAAGTACCGGAGTCAAAGCGCTTACGCGGCTTGTACATATCTACAATCGCACGGCAAAAGTCGAGTGTGTTTGCACCCTCGTTTACCAAGTTCACATCGGGATTCTTTTTGATCACATCACGAATCGCACGTAATGCGCCATGGAAGTTCATTGGGCTTACATCTTTAGCCAATGTCTCTGCCATCTTGGCTAAGTTCTTATCTTTCTTTTCATTGATGGCATTAATCCACTCAGCGCTGGGTTTAGGAACAGCTGCAATGCCCTTTAAGAGCTCGCCAACACATGAGCCAATATCGCCAATCAATGGGGCATCAATTTGGACGTTGCTATCAACTTCATTTGCCTGAATATCGATCTGAATAAATTTCTTAGGATCTTTACCCCAAGTCTTACCCTTACCGTGTGCAAGCAACCAATTTAAACGCGCACCAACCAACATGACTGCATCGGCCTCAGCCAAAACAAATGAACGGGCTGCAGAAACAGATTGTGGATGGTTATCAGGTAACAAACCTTTTGCCATCGACATCGGCAAGTAAGGAATACCGGATTTCTCAATCAGGTCGCGAACCTCTTTATCTGCTTGTGCATAGGCAGCGCCTTTACCCAAGAGAATCAAGGGACGCTTAGCACCTTTCAACACATTCAATGCCCGCTCAACTGCATCAGCCGCTGGGATCTGACGTGGAACTGGATCGATCACTTTGAAGATGGATTTTTTGGCTTCTTCAACAGGCATGGTCTGTGCCAGCAACTGTGCTGGTAAATCCAAATACACACCACCTGGGCGGCCAGAAACAGCCGCACGAATTGCGCGAGCAAAACCGATGCCGATATCCTCAATATGATTAATGCGGTATGCAGCTTTGCAATACGGCTTGGCTGCATTGAGCTGATCCATCTCTTCGTAATCACCCTGCTGCAAGTCAACGATTTCACGCTCACTGGAGCCAGAAATCAAAATCATCGGGAAACAATTGACGGTTGCGTTGGCAAGCGCTGTTAAGCCGTTTAAGAAACCCGGCGCAGAAACAGTCATGCAAATACCAGGCTTTTGAGTCATATATCCAGCAATGGCTGCAGCATTACCTGCATGCTGCTCATGACGGAAACCAATAAAACGTAAACCCTCAGCTTGAGCCAAACGACAGAGGTCAGTAATTGGAATTCCAACCAGACCGAAAATCGTATTTAAGTCATTCGCCTTTAAAGCATCAATGACGAGATGAAAGCCGTCAGTTAATTGTGTGTTTTGGTTATCAGTTGTCATAGAAATTTTTATATGAATTACAAGAGCGCTTGTTGAGAACTTGCAATTTTAGCTTTCGCTAATGTCTCCAATTAAGTTATTAATCGCACAACGGGTTTCAATGCCCCGCTTAGGCAGAGGTGAATATTAGGCTTGGGGTGGGGGTTCATCATTGACTTCGGTCAATTTCCCCCTAAATCCTGTAATTACAGGGCGGTTAGCTTAGACAAAAAGCTCTTTATGCTTTGTTTTGAGGCGGCTCAAGGTCTCTGGGGAGAGATTGAGATAAGCGGCAAGCTCCTTTTTAGGCAGCAGCTCAAATAAAGCCTCGTATTTTCGGAGAAAGCGCTCTACTCGTCCTGGGGCATCAAGCATGTGCAAAGTGATGGTATGGGCCATGATCTCACTCATCAGACGCATCACCTCAAACTCAAAACTTTCCTTTAAGGGCTTGTGTAGCTCCAGGAATTCAGCCCATTTCTTCAGGGGCATGCGGGCTACCCGGGACTTGGTAACACAGGCGATGCTATAAGGTGCGGCGGTCTTCAGACGCCAGGCAGCATAGCTTGTTTCAATATCTTTTTCGATTGCAAACCGCAAAATCATCTCTTTTGCATCAGCACTAGAAACAATGCGCTTGAGGATGCCATCCAAGACAAAGTACTGCTCCATTTGATGGTCACCTTGGTGCAGCAAAATTTCGGACTTTTTGAGGTCTGAGATCTCTAAATGACGCTCTAAATCGGCCATCGTCTCTGAATCTAAGCTTTTTAGGACTGAGTTTTGGCTCAACTGAAGACGAATCAGGTTTTTTTCGGGGTGCTTATCTAATACAGTCATCTAATACGGCCATGAATCCTTCATCCTAGACCCCGTATTGTAGGCTTTATTAGTGCAGAAAGTAGGAATCTCCGATGACCTAAGTTAGAATTGGCAGGTAGTGGTGCTTTATTGCAGTGCAATAAAGTTAAACGGGAAACACTAAACGTGTGCTGCCCCCGCAACGGTAAGTAAATGCACTTTTATCAAGGTAAAAGTGTCAGGAATCTGACAAAGCCACTGTGCGCGTCAATCGCATGGGAAGGCCAGATTCTGAGATTTACTAGCCCGGATACCGGCCAAGACAGGTGGAATTTCGCGGACGGGGACCTTCGCGCGCCGATGACAGCGCCCTATCTATCGATCCGACGCCAAATTGACGCCTGAACTCCTGCACGGGAATTCTGTTCGACCCAGCTTACGGGGAAGTGAGCTAGGCATTCGACAACAGAAAGTTTTAAATGAAGCAGCAGTTCAACACGAAAAAGCTTGCCCTTATTTGCAGTGCAATTTTCGTTATCAGCAACCCATTTTTAGTGTTAGCGCAAAACTCCCCATCAACTGTCGTTGTAACTGGTTCGCGTTTTGAAGAGAACCTTAACGAGGTTCCTGCGAATGTCAAAGTCATTACACGAGATGAGATTGAGAACTCCAGCTCCAATACCATCCCTCAAGTCTTATCCCAAATTGGCGGTCTTCGTGTTACTGGATTAAATTCAAGCGCACTTAATTTAGATGCTTCCGTTGATATGGGTGGCTATGGACCAACCGGTAATAGCACAACAGTGGTGTTAGTTGATGGCATCAGGATTAATCCAATTGATTCTGGGAGTGTCGATTGGGAATCTATTCCCCTTGACTCCATTGAGCGTATAGAAATTCTTCAAGGTGGCGCAAGCGTGCAGTATGGTAATGGTGCTGTTGGTGGTGTTATTAATATCATCACAAATGGCGGCAAGAAAAGCTTTAACCAAGCCTCAACAACCTATGGTACTTGGGGGACATCAATCAATAATGCGATCTTCAGAAATACGGTGGATCAAACTACTTATCAAATAAGTGCCAATACCTCAAATACCAATGGATGGAGACCAAACACCGCGGCAAATGCTTATTCTGTTGACGCAAAAATTTCGCAAAATTTAGGAGGAAATGACCGTGTATATGTGGATGCCTACTACGGCTATACAAACTCACAAATAGCTAGCCCAGTAGTGGGCCTAGTCGGATCCGGTAATCCGCTATCAGTCCGCCCTCAGGATGCAGGCAATAACTTGACCACAAATAATTCTGGTTTCAGGCAGGGATTGACTAAGACCTTAAACGAATCTTATGTTTTTGAACTTGATACTTCTTACAACAATAAAACATCTTTCTATTACACTCCGCAGGCAGATTATTTCACTTCATTGGATCCAGGTAATTTCAACTACTATGGATACGCAGGAAGTGCAATGAATTCCAAACTACAAGGCTGGCAACTGGCCGCATCCCCAAGACTAAAAGCAAACTTTGATGGAATAGGTACCACAATAGTTGGATATGACTTTTCCAAAGCAAATCAAGCGGGTAGCGATGGCTACAGCCCGCTGTCACAAGGAATCATTAGCGCCAATCAGAATGATATTAATAACAATCCCTACGGATCGTATTACAACAACCTTAACCATAATTCTCAAAATGCAACTCAAATTAATAATTCTGTCTTTGCAATGCAAAAAATTCCTTTAGGGAAAATTTTTGAGGCAAGCGGAGGCTTTCGACGCCAGGTACAACAAGCCTCTACCACTAACACCTCCATTACTGCTGCCAATGGAGCAGTTAGTAATACTCAGCAGTACGCTGCTAACGCAGGAGACATTGCCTTAAACGCTAATTACTCACCCGGCCAGCGGATGTATGTGAAGTGGAACCAGTCCTTTCGGTTCCCAAACATCGATGAATATTGGGGGTTTGGCTATGACGCCAATGGAGTTGGTAAAACCGTATTTAATGGAATTTTGCAGCCTCAAACTACCCAAACGTATGAAATAGGTGGTAACTGGTCGATTTGGAATTCAAAAATTACTTCGTCGATTTTTAAATCCATGACTCAAAATGAGATTAGCTACAACCCAAGCACGGGCTACAACTACAACTCTATTTATCAGACTAATCGAGCTGGTATTTTATTTGACGTTGCCTCCAACATTACCCAATCTCTCAATATAGGAGTAGGCGGAAAATACCAGAAGTCATACTATGCAAATGGGCCATATGCTGGAAATGCTATCCCAATAGTTCCGGATACCCTACTAAATGCTAGGGCGAACTACATGATTACTAGCGGTTTGACTGTTGGTGGAGTTGTTAACTATGTCAGTAATCAACATTACGATACTGGGCCAAATAATTACAGTGCGGCACCCGTTATGCCAGGCTACGTAGTGGGAGATATTTTTACCTCTTATAAGTTCCAGGCAATGGAAGCCCGATTCATAGTAAAAAACGTAGGCAATGCGCAATACTCAACCTATGGGGGAGTAAGTTCATTTAACGGTGCTCACTTTTACTATCCCAGCGAACCTAGGTCAGTTTTTGTAACACTAAAATACACTCTCAACTAAATAATTCCTCATTCACAAGCCTGGTTTGGGTTTCTCTTTCAGGATCTAACCCATCGCCAATCCAGAGGATACAATGCCAATATGGACGAGCAAACCCCTCTTTCCCCTAGACAAGCTGATTCGGAATTGGATGCCCTTTGCGCGTCAATTAAACGCTTGTCTGAGAAAGTTCAAACCGTTAGAGAGGCAGTTAAAGATTTATCTCGTAATAGGGTTCAGCTCGAAGATAAAATTGAGGATGCACAAAAACGCATTCAACATATTTTGAGTCGCCTGCCAGAGCAGAGTGATGGACGTCAACTGAACTTACTCGGCGAAGTAGTTGCCCCACCAACCCCAGAGGATGGCAATGAGCCAACAACGCATTGAAGTAACCCTTGCTGGACAGAAGATCACTTTAGCCACGAGTGCTGAACATGAGCCATTACTTCGTGAAGCATGCGTATTGGTTGATGAGCAAATTCAACTGGCCATTGGTGGTGGTAATCGTAGCATTGAACGCGCCAGTATGATGGCCGCCCTCAAAATAGCTGGTGACCTCATTACGCTGCAAAAGAATCAAACACAACAAAGCCTCTCTTCCAATGTCAGCCCTGATGAAGTTGCGCGTCTTCAAACACAGATTCGTGAACTTGAAGATCAAGTGGATGCTTTGATGCAAACCCTTTCCCTGCCTGGTTCGCCAAGGCCAATAGTTCCTTGAACCGATGCGCAAGCATCCGGAACGATCTTTACCTTGTGGGCGTGAGCGTTTCGAGAGTTCACAGTGCCAACTTAGACTTGGTTACTCCCTGAACTTCTTAATGCACCCGAAGCAGAGTAGCCGTTCCACCTTGAACCTTAGGGTTCAGGATGACGGCCTAGCGGCTAAGGCGGGGAATTCATGTCACTAAGCGATATCTTGATGTTGATGTTGTGCGGGGGTATTGCAGGATTTTTAGCCGGCCTTCTTGGCATCGGCGGCGGCATGATTCTGGTGCCTTTTATGATTTTGGTTTTCAATCATCAAGGCTTTAGCCAAACGGTGATTGTGCACATGGCTATCGCCACAGGAATGGCAACTATTCTATTTACGACCACTTCTGCAATATGGGCTCATCACAAACATAGCTCGATTGACTGGAAGCTAGTTGCCTCACTCAGTCCTGGAATGGTTTTAGGTGGACTAGTTGGTGGCAGTGAACTCTTTGAGGCATTAAAAACCTCATGGCTCTCATTCTTTTTTGCCCTATTTATTGTTTACACCTCGATTCAGATGCTTCTGAATAAAAAACCCAAGGGCGGCAGAGACCTACCAGGCCCCATTGGCTTGTTTTCATTTGGTACATTCACTGGAGTCCTCGCCAGCTTGGTAGGCGCTGGGGGCGCATTCATTACCGTACCCTTCATGCTCTGGTGTAATGTCAAACCCCACGTAGCAATGGCCACTTCTTCAGGCTTAGGATTTCCAATAGCTGCTGCTGCAACGATTGGGTATATGTATGGCAGTTGGGGAAATCCCAATTTGCCAGCTGGCTCTTTAGGATTCGTCTATTTACCCGCAGTTGCATGCATAGTAGTCGTCAGTGTATTTACTGCACCATGGGGAGCTAAGATGGCTAGGAAGCTAGATGTTGCTCAACTCAAAAGAGTATTTGGCATCATGTTATTTCTCCTTGCAGCCTTCATGTTTAATGAAAGCCGCAAGGCATTCGGCTTCTAACTTACTTCGTGTATTGCTGACGCAAGATATTCTTTTGCACCTTACCCATCGCGTTGCGAGGTAAATCAGCAACAATCTCCACGCGCTTTGGAATCTTAAAGTTTGCAATTTGTGTTTTCAACGTTGCAATCATTGCTTCTGCATTGAGTTTTGCTCCAGCCTTAGGCACCACTACCGCCATCACCGACTCACCAAAGTCTGGATGCGGGATGCCTATCACCGCGCTCTCGTCAACGCCATCCATGTCATCAATGAAGCCTTCAATTTCTTTTGGGTATACGTTGTAGCCACCCGAAATAATTAAGTCCTTACTGCGGCCAACAATGCAAAGATACTCTTTAGGCGCTTTACCACCGTTAGCATCGCCACCCCAACGACCGACGTCACCCGTTTTGAACCAACCGTCTTTGGTAAATTCTTCGGCAGTCTTTTCGGGCATGCGCCAATAGCCTGGGAATATGTTTGGGCCTTTAACCTGAATGCTACCAATTTCATCAACACCACAGGGCTGATTATTTTCATCAACCACGCGCACTTTAACGCCGGGCAATGGCAGACCTACAGATCCACCAACACGCTTGCCGTTATAGGGATTAGAAACCAACATCACCGTCTCACTCATGCCATAACGTTCAAGTATTGGCTGACCAATGACTTCTTTAAAGGAATTAAATGTCTCTGTTAACAATGGTGCAGAACCAGAAATAAACAAGCGCATATTGCGAGCGACCTTCTTATTAAATCCCTTATCCGCCAGTAAGCGAACATAGAAAGTCGGAACACCCATCATCACAGTGGACTGTGGCATGTGATGAATCAATTGAGAAACATCTAAGCGTGGCAACCAAATCATCTTACTACCATTGATCAAAGCGCCATGAGCTGCTACAAATAATCCATGTACATGGAAGATCGGTAAAGCATGTAAAAGCACATCGCCTTTTTTCCAGCCCCAGAACTGTTGCAACACTTGCGCATTGCTACCTAAGTTTTTGTGGGTGAGCATCGCCCCCTTACTGCGGCCAGTAGTGCCAGAGGTGTACAGAATAGCCGCAAGGTCATCATCTTTAGCTGGCACAGTCTTGAACTGATCGCTGAGGCCCCCTGCTCTTTCAAGCAAAGTGCCTTTACGATCTTCGTCTAAGGTAAAGACATGTTTAGTACCAGCCTTAAATGCAACCTGAGATACCCAGGAGAAGTTCTTACTACTGCAAACCACAAGGGCTGGCTCTGCATTCTCAACAAAATACTGAATCTCAGCGGCTTGATATGCGGTATTGAGGGGTAAATACACATAGCCAGCACGAATCGTGGCCAGATACAAAAAAAGTGCTTCGGGAGATTTTTCAACCTGTACTGCAACCCTTGCGCCTGCTGGAAGCTGGAGACTCTTGAGCAGGTTAGCCATCTTCGCAGTGGCACGCTCAAGGTCATTCCATGAATAATACAAACCATCATGTGTTTCTAATGCACAAGCTTTTTTATCTTTTGGAAAACCTTTTTCCAATAGCGAATATAAATTCATGAGACCCTCAAATCCAAACAGTCATGTTTACAGCGTTTATTAATAGTTAATGCATTAATCTAACTTAGCACCCGAAGCCTTAGCAACTGCTGCCCAACGTTTGATATCTGCATTCACAAACTTTCCAAAGGCATCGCCAGTCAAATTAGGTGTATCAGATCCATTATTCGTCCAAATAGTTTTCAACTCTGGTGTATTGATTGCTTTTTGCACTTCAGTAATCATCTTGTCGATGATCGGTTGAGGGGTGCCCTTAGGGGCAAATAAACCATACCAAGTAGAAACTTCATAACCCACTAAACCCGCCTCTGCAGCAGTAGGTACATTCGGAAATCCGGGTGCACGTTTTTGTGATGCCACAGCTAAAGCCACGATAGTCCCGTTCTTAATTTGAGCAGCAGATGAGCCCAACCCATCAAACTCCACATCAACCTGTCCAGCAATTAGATCTTGCATTGCTGGGCCAGCACCACGATATGGAATATGGGTAATAAAGGTTTTAGTCAACATCTTGAACTGTTCACCAGCCAGGTGATGCGATGAGCCATTACCCGCGCTAGCGTAATTAAATTTACCTGGGTTCTTTTTCAAGAGGGCAATAAATTCTTTCAAGTCTTTGACTTGAACATTCTTAGGGTTCACCACAATGACTTGAGGAGGATTAGCAACCATCGCTACAGGAACGAAGCTTTTCTCAATGTCGTAATCTAAGTTTGGATACATTGCTGGGGCAATTGCATGGTGCGCAGCGCCCATAAAGAATGTGTATCCATCTGGAGCTGCTTTAGCAGCAATTGAAGCTCCTAGGGTACCGCCAGCACCACCACGGTTATCAATAATAATTTGTTTACCTAGCTGCTTGGTTAATTGCGCAGCTAAAGGCCTTGCAAATGCATCGGTTCCACCGCCTGCAGGAAATGGCACGATAAAGGTAATAGGCTTATTGGGCCATTCTTGTGCCATGACCGCCAAAGGTGCGGCGCAAATTAAAAACAAGACCTTCTTCATCAAACCTGTAAATCGAGATTGCTTCTGCATTTTTTGTCTCCTCCACGTGCCATTTTTTGGCTTTGTTATGTACTACCTCAATACTCTAATGATTGATTCCTATACCTCTAGTCTAAGGCGCCATCAATTTTCCAACTGCTTTTGAATACACAATCTCGCCATTAGCAAAGCGTTCATGATTTTCTTCCACATTCCCTAGATCATAGAGATAATTCACCATCAGACAAGCGGATTGACGTAAACCCTTACGAGATAGGTCTGATGCCCAATTGATTTGATGCAACTTGGCACCATTTCCCAGGTGAAACTTGGCAACCGGATTCCCATTACGACCCGCGGATCCCATGCCCAAGTAAATACTTGCTAGCGTCAGTAAGGCGGTTTTTTCTTTTTCACTCGCATTATCCGGATGCCAACCAGAGCTCAAACGCTCAGGCCAGGAACGCGTAGTGAGTCCGATAGCTTCTAAGGCATGCTCTCGAGCCAAGCGTAACGCAGGCTTCAGCTGCACCCCTACAGTTTCACCACCAAGATCTGCGCCTGCAGCAATCCAATCGATAAAACCAGGAATCGGTGAAAGAGTTACAAAAGTCTTTAAGCTCGGAAACTCTGCATGCAACTGTTCGGCAACCCGCTTGATCAAGAAGTTTCCCATAGAGACTCCACGCAATCCGGGTTCACAGTTACTAATAGAATAAAAAGCGGCCACTTTATATTGAGAGGTCAGATGCACTGTCTCTGCTTTTTTATCTACCAGCGGAGTAATGACCGCAGGAATCTCCGGTAATAGCGCTACCTCAACAAAGATTAAGGGTTCATTCGGTAATTGTGGGTGGAAAAAAGCAAAGCACCTCCGATCAGGCTGCAAGCGGCGGCGCAGGTCATCCCAGCCATCGATCGCGTGAACGGCCTCATGCTGAATCAACTTCTCTAATACCTCTGCGGGAGACTTCCAATCAACCCGGTGCATCTTTAAAAACCCTGGGTTAAACCATGAAGACAGAAGATGACGCAGATCAAAGTCCACCGCAATTAACTCAGGCTGCTTTTCTAGTATTTGCAAAAGATCACGCCGCATAGATACCAATGCGGCAGTTCCATTAGTCGCCCGATTTAAACGACGAAATAATTCTTGTCTAGGTGGCTCGGTAACGCGTTGCAACTTAATATAGTTTCGGGCATTACCTTCAGCAGCAAAATTTTGTGCAGCCGTCATCACTGCAGCGGGATCAGGATTTAACTTCTCGAATAAAAATGTGAAGAACTTTCCATGCTGATCCTTGGAGAGCTTGCGATAATTGTTAATCACGTCCTCAGCCATGCTCACAGCATTGGATTCCCCGCGCTCAGAAATAAGGCGGTTTACCGCCCCAGTAACGCGGGAAAAATATCGGGCTTTGGCTAACTTTTCAAGCATGTGGTTCTCTTAAGAATGGCTATCGGCAAAATGGCGTTAGTTCAATGTAGCGCCAGCGCCCCTCTAAAATCAATTAATTAAAACTGGAATCATTAACCTAAAGTTAATAGATATTAGACGAATATAGTCTAGATTAGCTATTTTTGCGATGCAGCATACGAGCAAGGTTTTTATTAGCACACCCTTAATAAATAAAGAGAAAACAATTCCTGACTCTGAAGAAGGAAGGATTTCTACCCTAATAAGGGTGACTTCCTCGCTCAGCAGCGGTCTTATATCGCTTTTGTTTTCGAGAATGTCATCAGGTAAATTCCTAGCAAAATCATCGGGACACATAACCACTGCCCCATCGATAAGCCAAGTCCCAATAAGCCTAGGAAAGCATCAGGCTCGCGGGCATATTCTGTTAAGAAGCGGCAAACTCCATAACCAAGTAAGAAGAGGCCGGATACTCGGCCTAAGTGACGTGGCTTGCTGGAGTAAATCCATAAGATGATGCCAAGCAAAATACCTTCGGCAAGCATTTGATAGATTTGAGATGGATGACGCGGGATACTATCCACCAAGGGAAATACTGTTGCCCATGGCAAATCAGTTGGTCTACCCCATAACTCCCCATTAATAAAATTTCCTAAGCGTCCAAAAGCCAAGCCAAAAGGAACTAAGGGGGCAACTAAATCACTGACTACCAAAAATGTAGTGTGCCGTTTTTTTGCAAACCAATAAAGCGCTAGCAGTACCCCTAGCAAGCCGCCATGAAAGGACATACCGCCTTCCCATATTTTAAAAATACTCAAGGGGTGTGACAAATAATAGTCGGGCATATAAAACAAGGTATAGCCAATGCGCCCTCCAAGAACGACACCTAAGACACCAGCAAAAAGTAAATCCTCAAGATCTTTAAAAGTCCAACCTAAGTTCTGATAGCGTGGCGTACGAATGCGGATACGTCCCAATAATAAGAACTGAGCAAAGGCCATGAGATACATCAAGCCGTACCAATGAATTGCAAATGACCCTATACGTATCGCAGCAGGATCAAACTGGGGATGTATCAACATTGCAATTAACTTTTAGATTGGTCGAAGTTAAAAAGCTCATGACCTAACTCTCGATACGCTTTATAGCGCTCACGCCCCGCTAAACGCTCTGCTTCATTCACAGTGACCACTTCAACAATTCTGGGGAAGCGCGCTACTAAACCCGGTACATCTTCTGGCATTCGCATACCTAGATGAATCATGACATCAGCATGTGGGACTTGGTTTAGGGCAGGAGAAGCAAAATCGTCTGTTAAAAGAATGGGGGTGTCTACTGCGGCCTCATCATCAATAAAGCAATGGGGCAAAAAATCAGTGCTGCTAAAAGTCCACAGCAATTCATCTAACTTTTTTAGATCAGCCTGCTCGCCCACCATGACGATATTACGAACTGGCTGACCTTCAGGAGTGGCACTCCAAATTTTACGCGTTAAACGACAAGCGTATTCCAGCTTGTCGTTTACGTTACTATGAAAATCGATGCGAGCCATCTAGCCTGGAGCTGCTTACTTTTGCTCAAGCAAGAAGTTTACTAGCAGCGGCACTGGACGACCGGTAGATCCTTTGGCGACACCACTCTTCCAAGCTGTACCAGCGATATCCAAGTGAGCCCACTTATATTTCTCAGTAAAGCGCGACAGGAAACAAGCGGCAGTCACACTGCCTGCTGGGCGCCCACCAATATTGGCAACATCAGCAAAGTTTGATTTCAGCTGCTCATGGTACGCAGCATCTAAAGGCAAGCGCCAGACAGTGTCTAAAGATGCTTTTCCAGCTTTACTTAAAGCATCTACTAAACCTTCATCTTCTGAAAACAAACCGCTATGCACATGACCCAAGGCAATCACACATGCACCTGTTAAGGTGGCAATATCAATTACTGCCTTCGGTTTGAAGCGCTCGACATACGTTAACGCATCACACAAAATCAAACGACCTTCCGCATCGGTATTCAGGATCTCAATCGTTTGTCCAGACATGCTCTTCACAATATCGCCCGGACGAGTTGCCTGACCAGAGGGCATGTTTTCACAAGTGGGAACCACACCAATGACATTTTTCTTTAATTTCATCAGCCCAATCGAATACATTGTTCCAATAACCGAGGCGGCGCCGCACATATCGTATTTCATCTCATCCATCGCCTCACCCGGTTTTAGTGAAATACCACCAGTATCGAAAGTGATGCCTTTACCCACTAAGACAATCGGTGCTTCGCCCACTTTTCCACCTAGATGGCGCATCACAATAAATTGGGGCGGCGTTTCCGAGCCATTGGCTACCGATAAAAAAGATCCCATGCCCAGGGCTTCTATTTGCTTGCGCCCAAGCACTTCGACCTTTAAGCCTACTTTTTTACTTAAACTTTGTGCAGTCTTTCCTAGATAAGTTGGATTACAAACGTTGGCAGGAAGATTGCCAAGATCTTTTGCGAGGTTCATCCCCTCAACGATGGCACTACCTTGCTCAACAGCCGCCTTCAGCTCCTTAGCGCAGGCGGTATTACCTGCAAAGACCAATTGCTTAAGGCTATCTGCTGTATCTTTTGCTTTAAATTTCATAGCTGGCTGACGCACACCAAATCGATATGCTTGATCACCTGCATACTGAATAGTGAGGCGCACTTCTTCGGCCATCAAGTCCACTTTGTGCGCAATTGCAAAACTAGGAACAAACCAAAGCGCACTTTCAATAGATCCGCCGCTTAATGCTTTCAAGCCTGCGCGCGCTACTTTAGAAAAGCTTGTCAGACTGCGTTCACTCGCAAGCTGTAAATCTCCCAAGCTCAGCAATAAAACGCGCTTTGCTTTCACTCCATTGGACGCCCAAGATTTTTCTGAACGCAATACGCAAACTGATGCTTGCTTAGAGTCTAGATCACCAATGGAATGTGCATGACTGACTGAGCCACCTAGTAGCTGATCCAACTCAGTCAGCAGGCCGGATTTAGTCTTAGCTACTTTAGCGCCGCCAAAGCTCTCGAAATCCGCCATGGAGTAAGCCAAAACCAAACAGTCAGAAGTCTGATTCAACAGGCTTTTGAGGCTCATTTTCTGGAGTTTTGCGCTTTGAAGGTCAGCTTGAGGGAAAATCTTGGTACTAAATTGAATTGTCATAATGTATTACGGTATTTTTAAAGCGATTCAAGGGAGTAAAAGGTTGTTTATCCATTATCCTCCGACATGAGATGCCCTCCCTTTATATGCAGCAATATAAGCCATTTACGCCTGACTAATAACCCTACTAATCTAAATAAATAGCTTCTTATGATTTTTAACCAAGCCCTGCGCCGAGAACTCAGTTTTACGACTGGCGGCGTCTTTTTGGTCTTGGTAACCATTATGGTGACCACCTTGGTCATTCGAATTTTGGGCTATGCAGCAAACGGCACCGTCAATCCGGAAGATGCGATCGTTTTAATTGCATTGGCCACATTGGGATATTTAGCGGTTTTACTAACCGTCTCCTTATTCGTGGCAACACTGATTGTGTTGGTGCGCTGGTACAAAGATTCTGAAATGATCGTTTGGTTTGCCAGTGGTCTAAGCGTGACCAATTTAATTCGTCCTATTTTGCAATTCGCAACGCCACTCATCATCGTCATTGCCCTATTGGCACTTTTTGTCTGGCCATGGGCTAACCGCGAGTCCACCCTCATAAGCCAACGCTTCCAACAACGCGATGACGTTTCTATGGTGAGCTCTGGCCAATTTAAAGAATCTGCCAGAGCTGAACGCGTCTTTTTCATTGAAGAATTAGATGTTGATAAAAGCGAAGTTAAAAATATCTTTGTGGCTGACTCCAAAAACGGTCGCCTGAGTGTTGCCGTTGCTTCAAGTGGCTATATTCAGAACTCTGAAGGCGGTGCAAAATCTATCGTTCTTCATAGTGGCCGCCGTTATGAAGGGCTACCCACCCAGCCTGATTTCAGAATCCTGGAATTTGCTGAATACACTACTAAGATCCATGGCAAAGATGTGTTAGCCCCGCCACCTCGAGATCGAGAAAAATCGATTACTGAATTGCTAGACAAATCCAAACCAGAGCTTATCAATGCTAATCTCGCAGAATTGCTATGGCGCATCGGTTTACCACTCATGGCCTTAGGACTGGTTCTGATCGCCATTCCCTTGGCCTACGTAAATCCAAGGCTGGGTAGTTACACTGCGATGTTTTACGCTGTGCTCATCTACTTAATCTATAGCAACCTACTAAACCTCACCCAAAACTTTGTCTCTAAGGGTAAGGTGAGTATGTTGACCGGCATCTGGCCGATTCATCTATTGGCACTCTTGATTGCCTTCGTCTTAATCCGCAATCGCATTAACCCTTCTGTAAGGTGGTGGCGACGTCAGTTGCCCGCCAGATTTGCAAGCAAATGAAATTGCTCTTTCCTTATATCTATGAGCGTTATTTAGCCAAACAAATTTATGCTGCATTTGGTTTTATTTTGTTTGCGCTGGTTGCCTTATTTTTGTTCTTTGATATTTTGAGTGAGTTGGGATCTGTCCAAGGTGGCTACACACTCACCTTAGCCTTATTACATGTTTTACTGAAAGCCCCAAGCCGTATCTCCGAAATTATTCCCATTGCCAGTCTGATTGGGAGTATTTATGTTTTTGCCATGTTAGCGAGTCAATCGGAGTTTACGATCTTGCGCATTGCAGGATTAGATGTAAAACGGGGCCTGCTCACACTAGGAAAAATCTCTATACCGCTAGTTGCGCTGACCCTCATCATGAGCGAATGGGTCGGCCCCTACACAGAGGCGAAGTCCGATCAAATTCGTATGAAAGCAATGGGCGCCGCATATACATCCCAATTTAAAACTGGTGTATGGGTTAAAGATCGTCTGCGAGATGACGATGGCAGTGGCCCTATCCGCCCTGGTGTTCGCTATGTGAACGTTGGCAAGGTAGATAAAGATAATGAGATTAGCAATATTCGAATGTATGAATTCGACGACGTTTATCGCCTACTCTCCATCAGAAGTGCTGCGTCTGGGCAGTTTGATGAATCTGGTACCTGGGTTCTCAATGACGTCATAGAGACTCGCTTTAGAGAAACCAAGCAAAGCGATCCACTGAACCCCGTTTTTTCTGCAAAGACCACCACATCCCCCATGCTGACCCTAGAGTCAGAAGTCACTCCACAAATTCTGAGTGTGCTACTGGTGAGTCCAGAGAAAATGTCTATCGTGAGCCTGGGTCGTTTCATTTCCCATCTTCGTGACAACAAGCAAGATGCACAGCGTCACTCCATCGCTTTTTGGAAAAAAGTAGTTTATCCATTTACGATTTTTGTGATGCTTGCTTTAGCACTCCCTTTTGCCTTTCTAAAAGTGCGCGCGGGAAGTGTCGGTATTAAGGTATTTGGTGGGATTATGTTGGGTATGAGCTTCCAGCTCTTTAACTCCTTATTCTCAAACATTGGGCTGCTTGGCTCTTGGCCAGCCTTTGTGACAGCCCTTACGCCGCCACTCCTCTACTTCCTGCTAGCGCTGATCGGCTTACGCTGGGTTTCTAAAGCTTAATACCTAAAATTCATTTAGAATTTGATTCCTATATCTCTGTAGATATATAGATAGGAATCCATATGAATCTTCATCAATTCCGCTTTGTGCGTGAAGCCGTAAGGCAAAACTTTAATCTGACCTCTGCTGCGAAGGCCTTATTCACTTCTCAGCCAGGCGTATCTAAAGCGATTATTGAGCTTGAAGATGAATTGGGTGTTGAAATCTTCCGCCGTCATGGCAAGCGTATTCGCTCACTCACTGAGCCGGGTAAACGCATCCTTCTTTCCATTGAACGCATTCTGGATGAAGTCGAAACACTGAAACGCGTTGGTAAAGATTTTGCCAGCCAAGATCAAGGTAACTTTGTTATAGCGACAACACATACCCAAGCGCGTTATGCGCTTCCAAAAGTACTTACTGAATTCACAAAGCGCTTTCCGAAGGTGCGCGTCAGCATTCAACAAGGCAATCCCGGACAAATTGCAGAGTTACTTACTCATGATCGGGCAGATATCGCCATTGCCACTGAAGGCATTGCTAATACCCCTGGAGTACTGGCGCTACCTGGCTATCAGTGGCAGCACGTGGTGATGGTTCCCTTGAGTCATCCACTTCTCAATCAAGCCAGCGTGACTTTAGAGGAAATTGCCAAGTACCCCATCATTACTTATGACAGAGCATTTGCTGGGCGCAGCAAAATTGATGCCGCATTTGCACAGCGCAACTTAAGTCCAGACATTATTCTGGAAGCAATTGATGCCGATGTGATTAAAACCTATGTAGAAACAGGCATGGGTATCGGCATCGTTGCAGGCCATGCCTATGACCCCGACAGAGACCGTAATCTCAAAGTGATTCAAGCGGGTCATCTGTTTGGCAATAATGTTACCCATCTTGGGGTGAAACAAGGTGCTTACCTACGCTCCTTTGTATACACCTTCATTGAACTCTTCTCACCAACGCTAACCAAGAAGATTGTTGAGCAGGCAATGTCCAACGAATCGGATTCTTACGAAATTTAAGTCAGTAAAAATACTCAGGGACTGAAGTGTCTTTTGAGTGGTGCCTCGGGGCGGACTCGAACCGCCACGCCTTGCGGCACCGGATTTTGAGTCCGGCACGTCTACCAATTCCATCACCGAGGCAGGTGTTTGCAGTGGAAATTCTGCTTACATTGATATTTTCTTACTGCTAAGACATGAGAGTGTAACAAAAAAAGCTTAGTAACTTCCTACCTTGGGGCTAGAAGCCCTTAAAATGAGGTCTTCTAGCCAAATTATTAAAAGGACTTACCCGTATGGCCGGCCACTCGAAATGGGCCAATATTCAGCACCGCAAAGGTCGTCAAGACGAAAAACGCGGCAAGATTTGGACCAAACTGATTAAAGAAATTACTGTTGCTGCCAAATTAGGTGGTGGAGATATTGCTACGAATCCCCGCTTGCGCTTAGCTATCGACAAAGCTAAAGACTCTAATATGCCCAATGACAACGTGCAACGCGCTATTCAGCGAGGCACTGGCTCGCTTGAAGGTGTGAACTATGAAGAGATCCGTTATGAAGGCTATGGCATGAATGGTGCCGCCATTATTGTGGACTGCCTCACTGATAACCGTACGCGTACCGTAGCAGAAGTTCGTCATGCTTTTAATAAGAATGGCGGCAATATGGGAGCTGAAGGTTCTGTTGCTTTCCTGTTCAAGCATTGTGGCCAAATGCTTTTTGCACCTGGCACAAGCGAAGATCAACTCATGGAAGTTGCATTAGATTCAGGCGCTGAAGATGTCATCACCCATGATGATGGCTCATTTGAGGTATTGACTCCCGTGCCAGATTTCACCAAAGTACAAGATGCTATTAGCAAAGCAGGAATGAAGGCGGAATTAGCTACTGTAGCAATGCGCCCTGAAACAGAAATTACACTCGAAGGTGATCAAGCAGAAAGCATGCAGAAACTTTTAGATGCTCTTGAAAACCTTGATGACGTTCAAGAAGTATTTACCAACGCAGCTCTTTAAACCCTGATTACTTCTTCTACTATGAAAATTCTTCTGATTGGATCTGGCGGTCGTGAGCATGCATTAGCCTGGAAGCTTGCTCAATCACCACAAGTGCAAACTGTCTTTGTCGCGCCTGGTAATGGCGGCACAGCTACTGCCAAGCAAGTTACTGCCGGAATTGAGAATCTGCCGATTACTGACTTACAAGATCTAGCGGATTTCGCTAAACGGGAGAAGATTCATCTGACCATTGTTGGTCCCGAAGCGCCATTAGCGGCTGGCATTGTGGATGTATTTCGTAATCATGGCCTGCGTATTTTTGGCCCAACGCAACTGGCTGCGCAACTAGAGTCCTCAAAAGACTTTTCCAAAGCATTTATGAAACGTCATGGTATTCCGACTGCGGACTACCAAACTTTCTCCAATGCTTTAGAGGCTCACGCCTATATTGATGACAAAGGCGCACCTATCGTGATTAAAGCCGATGGCCTTGCTGCAGGTAAAGGTGTTGTGGTTGCCATGACTCTAGAGGAAGCCCATGCTGCCGTTGACATGATGTTGGCAGATAACAAATTCGGTAATGCTGGTGCACGCGTGGTCATTGAAGAATTCCTGACCGGTGAAGAAGCCAGTTTTATTGTGCTGGTTGATGGAAAAAATGTTCTTGCCTTGGCAACCAGCCAAGACCACAAACGTTTGCTCGATGCAGATCAAGGTCCGAATACTGGCGGCATGGGCGCCTACTCCCCTGCCCCAGTAGTTACTCCAGAAATCCAT
Organism: Polynucleobacter alcilacus; assembly: GCF_018881545.1. Lineage (GTDB taxonomy): Bacteria > Pseudomonadota > Gammaproteobacteria > Burkholderiales > Burkholderiaceae > Polynucleobacter > Polynucleobacter alcilacus. Next base: position 1,834,605 of record NZ_JACVQD010000001.1, on the reverse strand, counting down.
GCCAGGGCATTACGTGAAGTCATCATGCCTACAGTCAGAGGAATGGAAGCTGATGGTATTCCTTACACAGGTTTCTTATATGCCGGTCTGATGATTTCACCAGATGGCAAGATTAAAACCTTGGAATTTAATTGCCGCATGGGCGACCCAGAAACTCAACCCATCATGGCACGCTTACGCAGTGATCTTGTGAATGCCCTTGATCACGCAGTAGATGGAAAACTGAACGAGGTAGAGCTTAGCTGGGACCGTCGTACCGCCTTAGGCGTCGTACTGGCTGCTCACAATTATCCCGATACCCCTCGCAATGGTGATGTGATTACTGGCATTCCGGCTGATACTGAAGATCAAATCACTTTCCACGCAGGTACTCAATTACAAGATGGCAAAGTAATAACCTCTGGCGGTCGTGTCATGTGTGTTGTTGGTCTTGCGGATACGGTTCGTGGCGCCCAACAAAAGGCTTACGAGTCAATTAGCAAAATTCAATTTGATGGCATGCAATATCGCAAAGATATCGGCTACCGTGCCATTAAATAAATTCCACTTAATAAAATAAAGTTATCCCTTGTCCATACAACCTACTCAAATCGCCCAAATTGATATAGCGGTCCTAAAGGATTATTTCTTAGGGCTGCAAGACCGCATCACTACCGCTATGAGTGCGCTTGATGGTAAAGCCTTTGTGGTTGATGAGTGGAGCAAACCGGAAGATAGCAAACTTAAAGGCTACGGTCGTACTTGCATACTCGATGGCGGGAATATTCTAGAAAAAGGTGGGGTAGGTTTTTCACATGTGCGTGGCGATCAGATGCCACCTTCAGCATCCCATCATCGTCCTGAAGTTGCAGGACGTAGTTTTGAGGCTATTGGTGTTTCCTTGGTATTCCATCCGAATAATCCCAAAGTTCCCACTACCCATATGAACGTGCGCTGCTTTATTGCACAAGCACCAGATAAAGAACCAGTCTGGTGGTTTGGTGGTGGCTTTGACCTCACTCCATATTACGGTGTAGATGAAGACTGTACCCATTTTCATCAAACTGCTAAAGATGCCTTAGATCCGTTTGGTGAGGAACTCTACCCCCGCTTTAAAAAATGGTGTGATGAGTATTTCTACCTCAAGCATCGTGAAGAGCCTCGCGGGATTGGTGGCGTATTCTTTGACGACTTTAATGAGCTGGGATTTGAGAAAAGCTTTGCTATGACTCGTGCTGTCGGTGACGCCTTTATTAATGCTTATCTGCCAATCGTGCAACGTCGCTATCAAGATGCTTTCACATCTGAAGAAAAATCATTCCAAGAATATCGTCGGGGCCGTTATGTTGAATACAACCTCATCTTTGATCGCGGCACTATTTTTGGCTTACATTCTGGTGGACGTACTGAATCGATCTTGATGTCTATGCCGCCAGTAGTGCAGTGGTGGTACAACTGGCAGCCTAAGCCAGGTACCCCTGAGGCTAAGTTATACGACCACTATCTCAAACCTCGTGATTGGTTAGCTTGAGCGCTCTAAAGAAAATTGGCATTTTAGGGGGGACCTTTGATCCACCCCATATCGGTCACTTAAGACTGGCGAGTCATTTTGCCAAAATATTGCACTTAGATGAACTACTTCTTATTCCTAGTGGCGAGCCATGGCAAAAAGGTTCCGCTATTACCCCAGCAGAAATTCGCTTTCAACTCACTGAGGCAGCGGGAATTGATTTAGCAAGGGCGCTTCTGTATCTTCAGATCCCCACCCAAGTGAGCATTGATCGTATCGAGATTGAACGCTCGGGGCCAAGCTATAGTATCGATACCGCCAAGACACTTAGAGAGCGTTTCGGTCCTCAAGCGAGTTTAATTTGGTTAACGGGTGCAGACTCCCTCATGCATCTTCCAAGTTGGAATTCTTGGCGCGATTTATTTCAATACATGAACTTTGCAGTGGCGAGTCGACCAAATTATGACTTGAACTCCGAGATGAGCCCTGAAATCAACGAATTACTAGCATCACATCAAATTCAAGAGCCACTTGCTCTTGAAAATACCCCGGCTGGCCTCATCTATATTGATGAGGGTTTGTCCGTCGACCTTTCCTCAACTGAGCTACGCATTCGCTTAAAAACATCCTCCCGGAGTGAAATTGCCTCCGAGCAAATTCCCTCACATACCCTACAAATCATTACTAATCTGGGCTTGTATCAGTAATCAAGCTAAGATCACCCTAAATACTAGAAAAGATTATCGAGAAACCATGGACTTACGTAAATTACAACGCGTCATCATTGATGCCCTGGAAGATGTTAAAGCGCAAGATATTCGTGTCTATGACACCACGAAACTCAGTGAACTATTTGATCGCGTGATCATTGCCACTGGATCAAGCAATCGTCAAACGCGCTCTCTTGCAATGTCTGTCAAAGAAGATGTCAACGCTAAAGGCGGTGAAGTCATTTCGATTGAAGGATTAGAAACCGGCGAATGGGTGTTGGTAGATTGCGGTGATGTCGTGGTTCACATCCTGCAACCCATGCTGCGCTCTTATTACCAATTAGAGGGCATGTGGGGTGCTAAGCCCGTACGCGTGAAATTGGCGGGTAGCAAAGGTCTCGTAAAAGCCAGCGATTCCGAAGACGACGAGTAAATTCTTCTCGCCATTTATTTCAAGCGATTACCAATGCGCTTAACGATTGTTTCCGTTGGACATAAAATGCCAGATTGGGTTGCTACAGCAACCCAGGATTATGTCAAGCGCATGCCTGCAGACTGCAGTATTGAAATCAAAGAAATCAAACCCGATCTCACTCCAGCCAAAGAAGCCATTAAGATAGCGGCGTCCATTCCTAAGGGGTCAAGTGTGATTGCATTGGATGAACGCGGCAAAGATCAAACTACTCAAAACCTCGCAACGCAACTGGCCTCTTGGCGCCAAGAAGGTGTTGATATTACTTTTTTAATTGGTGGCGCGGATGGCTTAGACCTCAGTCTTAAGGCGAATGCACAAGCCCTATGGCGCTTGTCTAGTCTGACCCTACCCCATGCAATGGCTAGGGTTCTACTGGTCGAACAACTCTATCGGGCCTGGACGATTCTCCAGGGACACCCCTACCATCGTGAGTAATATTGTGAATTCTTTTATTTATCTCGCCTCGCAAAGTCCTCGCCGTCAAGAAATCCTCATGCAAATGGGGGTGTCCTTTGAAATGCTGGCGCCATTACCTGATGAAGATAGTGAAAGTATCGAAATTCCGCTTCCTCAGGAAAAGGCGCGCACTTATGTTGAGCGCGTCACCCTAGCCAAGAGTGCTGCCGCTTTAAAACGTTGGCAACAGGGTCAATTACCATGGGCTCCCATCTTATGCGCAGACACTACCGTCAGCTTACCCAAGCAGATTGATGGTGAAATTTTAGGTAAACCTACCGATGCACTGGATGCTGCTCGAATTTTGACTATGCTGAGCGGCAAAGTCCATGAAGTACTCACTGCAGTTGCTATAACTATTACCCCAACAGAAAAACCACTTTGCCTTCTACAGATTTCAACAGTGCAATTTACTGACTTAAGTCAAGAGCAGATTGACGCCTATATCGCCAGCAGGGAGCCCTTTGGTAAAGCAGGAGCCTATGGCATTCAAGGTCTGGGCGGCGTCTTTATTCCCTCGATTACTGGAAGCTATAGCGGTATCATGGGCTTACCCATTTACGAAACAGCTCAACTTCTTGATCGCGCCCAAGTTACCCGTATATGAATGAAGAAATCCTCATCAATATCACCCCTCAAGAAACTAGGGTTGCCTTAATTCAGCAAGGCGCAGTTCAAGAACTGCAAATTGAGCGCACTCGGCAACGGGGCATCGTAGGCAATATTTATCTAGCCAAAGTCGTGCGTGTTTTACCTGGGATGCAATCTGCCTTTATTGAAATTGGCCTTGAGCGCACTGCCTTTATGCATGTTGCCGACATTGTCCAAAATAATCCTCAAGCTCAAATTGAAAAATTGCTGTTTGAGGGACAAACACTGCTAGTCCAAGTATTAAAAGATCCTCTCGGAACCAAGGGTGCTCGCTTAACAGCTCAACTGAGTATTGCTGGACGTAATTTGGTTTACCTACCTCCAGCAGGCAGCGACGCAGCAACTGAAAAATATATTGGCGTCTCCCAAAGAATTGATCAACCAGAAGAACGTGAAGCTATCAAGGCTCGTCTTGCCAGCCTCATGGCCGTAGATGAAAAAGGCGGAATCATTGTTCGCACTAGCGCCCAGGAAGCAAGCGATACCGAATTGCAACACGATATGCGCTATCTGCGAACTACCTGGGAAAATATCCGTGAAGCTACGAAGCAAAAAGCAGCACCAAGCCTGCTCTATCAAGATCTCAGTCTTGCCGAGCGAGTATTGCGTGATCTTGCTGGTGAAGAAACCACCCAAATACGAGTGGATTCTGCAGAGAATTTTGAAAAACTCAAGGCCTTCACCAATCTGTATATGCCCAATCTCCTCGGCAAACTCACCCTACACCGAGGTGAACGTGCCCTTTTTGACCTATTTGAGGTTGATGCAGAAATTAACAAAGCATTAGGTCGTCGCGTGGACTTAAAGTCGGGTGGTTATCTCATGATTGACCAGACCGAATCCATGACAACGATTGATGTCAATACGGGTAGTTATGTTGGTGCACGTAATTTAGATGACACCGTCTTTAAAACTAATTTAGAAGCAGCTCAAGCGATTGCTCGTCAACTCCGTTTACGGAATCTGGGCGGCATCATCATTATTGACTTCATTGACATGCTTAGTAAGGATCATCAAGAAGCGGTTTTACATGAATTAAAGCGCAACCTGGAACGAGATCACGCCCGTACTTCGTTGAGTGAGTTTTCTGCCTTAGGTTTGATAGAAATGACCCGTAAGCGGACGCGCGAATCCCTAGCCCACATCACTTGCGAACCCTGTGCAACCTGTATGGGTAAAGGCGAGATCAAAACTGCTCAAACCATTTGTTACGAAATCTTGCGTGAAATCGTGCGCGAACATCGTCAATTTAATCCTCGTGAGTTCAGAATCGTGGCAGCGCCAGATGTGATCGATTTATTTCTAGAGGAAGAGAATCAATTCTTAGCCCAGCTGGGGGATTTCATTGGTAAGCCAATTACCCTTCAAGCGGAAGGCAGTTTTCGCCAAGAGCAATACGACATCGTTCTTAGTTAATGAATATATTCCTAGTCGTTTGAGAACTGAATGCGATGTAGATTCGCATAAAGACCGTCTTGCTGAATTAAATCCTCATGAGAGCCATTTTCAACGATCTGGCCATGCTCCAGAACCACAATGCGATCCGCATGTTCAATAGTTGATAGTCGATGTGCAATCACCAAAGTGGTCCTGCCAGCCATCAGCTTGTCTAAAGCATCCTGAACCTGACGCTCTGATTCAGAATCCAAAGCTGAAGTAGCCTCATCCAATATCAGAATTGGGGCATTTTTATAAATTGCCCGCGCGATTGCCAAGCGCTGGCGCTGGCCACCAGATAGGCGATTGCCGTTATCGCCAATCATCGAGTCAATGCCTTCTGGTAACTCCTGAATCAAGGCGCTCAGATTAGCGGCTTCGAGCGCTTCCATCACGCGTCCGCGGTCAATTCCTTCTTGACCTAATGCGCCATAAGCCACGTTCGCTGCTATGGTGTCGTTAAATAGAATGACATCCTGACTTACAAAAGCAATTTGCCTTCTGACATCCGCCAACACGATATCTTCCAGTGGAATGTCGTCTAAGAAAATATGACCGCTAGTCGGTTTATAGAAGCGTGGCAATAAATTGACCAAGCTAGATTTACCACCGCCTGACGGCCCTACAAATGCGACTACCTCGCCAGGACGAATCAGCAGATTAATGCTACTTAATGCATCTTTACGACCTGCCTCTTGCTCGTAAGAGAATCCAACATCCTCAAAATGAATTCCGCCTTTTGCTCTATCTAATGACTTCATGTTGAGCTTACGATCTTCATCTTCCTCAAAAGGTTGATCCATTAAGCCAAAGATCATTTCAGCAGCCGTCAAGCCACGCTGTAGAGGTTGATTAATATCTGCCAAGTGTTTCAAGGGTGAAATTACCAACATCATGGCGGTAACAAAGGCTGCAAACCCGCCGACAGTAGTGCCTTCAGTGGCAGACTGCATCAGAGCAATCACCAATACAACGGACAAGGCCATGGATGCGACGAGCTGAGTGATTGGTTGATTCAAGCCGCCTGCCACAGCGGATTTCAGGGCAAACTGTCTTAAGCGCTCTGCCTTTTCCATAAAGCGGCGAGTCTCATACTGCTCAGCGCCATGTACTTTTACTATTTTGTAACCAGCAGCTGCCTCTTCAACGATATAAGCCAATTCACTAGTTAAATTTTGCTGTTCACGATTGAGTGATCTGAGGCGTCGATTAATCCTACTCATGATGAAGGCAATGACGGGGAAAATCACCAAAACTACTAAGGTGAGTTGCCAATTCAAATAAATGAGGTAACCCATTAAACCAATGACTGTTAATGAATCGCGCACTAGACTGATGAGCATGCCACCCATAATGGAGAGCACATTGTTCACCTCAAACACTACTGCGTTGATCAATTGAGAGGCAGAATTTTTTTGAAAGAAGGTAGTGCTTGCATGGAGCAAAGTTTGAAACATCTGCTCACGTAATTTCAGAAGAACAGAATTAATAACGCGGGTCAACAGATAGTTTGATAAGAACTGGGCCATGCTGCGCACTAAAGCCAAGCCAACCAAGAAAACGGGTATCTGCCAAAGTTTGTTATCTAGTTCGCCAGTAAAGCCTCGATCCAGCAAAGGCTTCATCAGGGCAGGTATTGAGGTCTCAGCTCCAGCGACAAAGGCCATGGCGACCAAAGAGCCAATAATCAAGCCCATATGGGGCTTGAGGTAGGAAATAATGCGATTTAAGGCAGTACGGTCTTGAGCATTCATATAATGAATTATGCCCACCTTATCAGTCATACTCATCACCCGTAATGAAGAGGCCAATTTGGACGATTGTCTAGCCTCCCTAGAGGGTATAGCCCAACAGATTGTGGTGGTGGATACAGCCAGCTCCGACCGCACCCTAGAAATCGCAAAAAACTATGGGGCAACCCTAGCTCAGCCCTCAGATTGGCCTGGTTTTGGCCCCCAAAAGAACCGTGCCTTGGACCTTGCCACGGGTGACTGGGTACTCTCTTTAGATGCTGACGAAAGACTCACGCCTGCCCTCAGATCGGAAATCGCGACAGCGGTAAACCATAGTGCCCACGTGGACTGTTTTGCCATTCCCCGCCTGTCTTGGTATTGCGGCAGATTTATTCGCCATTCTGGTTGGAGTCCGGATTATGTGGATCGGCTCTTTAAGCGGGGAACAGCCCGCTTTTCAGATGACTTAGTCCATGAGCGACTCATTCCCAATGGTCAAGTCGCCAAGCTTAAGAACCCCATGTTGCACTACAGTTTTATGAACTATTCCCAAGTTTTACAAAAACTCGATCGCTACTCCACTGCTTCTGCAGAGCAGGCTTTTGCTAAAGGCAAGACTAGCAATCCCTTGAAAGCAATTCTGCATGGTTTCTGGGCCTTTATTCGCACTTACATTATTCGCGCTGGATTTTTAGACGGCGCGCAAGGTTTTGCTCTAGCAATTTCTAATGGGCAAGGGACCTACTACCGCTACCTCAAGTTATGGCAATTAAATCAGGATGCCAGTAAATGATTTCGATTTTGTTGGCTACTTATAACTGGCCGCAAGCACTCAAGTTGTGCCTAGAATCATTGGCCACACAAACGGATTGTGATTTTGAAATCATCATTGCCGATGATGGCTCTACCGAGAGTACCAAGCAAGTCATTGATCAAATTAAGTCAACTTTCTCAATAGCGGTTACCCATCTTTGGCAGGATGATCATGGTTTTCGTAAAAGCAAAATTCTAAATCAAGCCATTACTGCAGCGCACGGTGACTACTTGGTATTTTTGGACGGTGATTGCATCGTGCAACCCGACTTTATAGCCCGTCATCGCGCATTAGCCCAAAAGGGATATCTAGTTACTGGCAGTCGCGTACTGCTGAATGAAAAGTTCACTCGGCAATTATTAACTTGGCCAACATGGGACTTCGAGCGCTTTTGCTCACATCTCATTAGCGAGCGTCTCAGTGGTGGAATCAATAAATGCCTCCCTTTTAAGATCAAGCTGGGCGATGGATCATGGCGGGCATACAAAAAGTTTGTATGGCGTCGGATTAAAGGCTGCAATATGGCTTGTTGGAAAGCAGATGCAGAAGCCATTAATGGCTTTGATGAGACCCTCACTGGCTGGGGGCATGAGGATGCCGATTTTGTATTCCGCTTACAGCGTCATCACATTACTCGTAAATCGGGATCATGGGCTACTGAAGTACTCCATCTCTTTCACAAAATAAACGATCAAAGTAATGCTGCTGAGAATGCACGTCGTGTGCGTGAAAAGATAATGGCAAAGGCAATGTAAATGAGCGTACCCAATATAGGCTCTTTCTCTAAACTTAAACCCAAAAAAGTGTTATTTATAGCCACTAGGCAAATTGGGGATGTACTGGTTACGACTCCGCTCATCAGCAAAGCAAGAACACTATGGCCCGATGCAGAATTTCATTTTCTAGGCTATCGCGGCAAGCTCGATATGCTACATGGCAATCCGGATATTACAAAAATCATTGAAACCTCTGATCGCCCTGGTTTTGGTGAATACCTTTCCCTCTTTAAGCGTCTATTCCAACGTTATGACTTGGCTATCATCACTCAACCTAGCGATCGCGCTTATATATATGGCTTAGTGGCTGCCTTCAGTCGGGTGGGTGTCTTAGGTGGGCACCCTCAAGGTATGGATGTTAAAGATATATCCAAACGCAGTAAGGCAGAAAAACAAAATACCTGGAAAAAATGGATCTGTATGCATACGGTGGATGTCGATTACTTTAATCAACACGTCATTGCAGAGAAACTCCGCTTACTGGAAGTATTTTTCAGAAATCCCCGTGAAATCTTCGACGGGCCAATCACTGTAACTCCACCCGCTGGTGAACCATTACCCCCGAGCATTGCTAGCGAGATTAAACAAGCTTATGTTGTCGTACATCCTGGTCCGCTGACTGCCTATAAGCGTTGGCCTTTAGGGCATTGGAAAACCCTAATTACTTGGCTCGTAGAACGGGGTTACCAAGTGATCTTAAGTGCCTCACCTGCTAAACAAGATGTCCAACTCAACCATGACATCTTCTCTTTATTGGATGATGAAACCCGTGCTAAGGCAATCAATGCAGCTGGTACGCTCACCATTCCGCAGGCAGGATCTTTGCTAAGGGGCGCCGCTCTCTACATCGGTGTTGATACCTCCATCACCCACTTAGCCGCTGCCTGCAATACTCCTACCATCACCCTATTTGGGGCGACTCCACCAACAAACTTTGGGCCATGGCCTAATGGCTTCAGTGGTGCGCAACCGTATCAACTGCGCGCCCGCACACAGACCGTCGGTAATGTCACTATCCTGCAAGGACCCGGTGAATGCGTTCCTTGCCGCAAAGCAGGCTGCCTGGATCGTGCTGATAGTTATAGTGAGTGCTTAGACTTATTGGAGCCTAATCAAGTCATTACCGCAATTGAGCAAACGCTACAACAATAACTTAGTGGTACTGAACTTGAACCGGGTCTTTTTGCTTTGAGGCCAGCAGTTGGTTCAAGCTGTGCAGACAAGCATCATCCGGATAAATTCTGAGCTCTTCAGGAAACTGCATCAAACATGCTCCACCACTAGTAGTCACAGCAGCTGTCAACATCAATCCCTTCACGCCCTCATTGGATCCTGCCAGAGCAGGAGATGCAGCACCTAATTTAGGATCGCGAACACGATTAGCCATGAGATAAGGCCCAATCTGACTACGCAGCATGTTCAAATCAATTGCAGCATCAATACAAACATGGATATTTCGCGCAAAACGCATCCGTGCGCCAGTAATATCCATCACAGCCTCAGATACCACCCTCATCCCACCAGAGAACTTATCAGGCGTCACATTGACCTTAGCAACTAAGAGCTCATCTTCTTTCAGCCATGAACGATTGGGTTCATACACTTCGCTATACAGAGTTACCTCGATTGCAGCGCTACCATCATCGATAGTAGCAATCATCATACGACCGCGTTGCCCAGTCAGCATACGTGCTGAAGTAATAATGCCAGCGATCAATTGATCCTTGCCTTCAGCAACCTTCGCTAAGGACTGGCGAATAAAATGCGTCGTCTCATCGCGATAGGCATCAAATAGATGGCCTGTTAAGCAAAGACCGAGCGAGGTCTTCTCTTCTTGCAGGCGTTTTTTCTCAGACCAAACCGGTTCACGCACTAACTCCGGTAAATGGCGATTCTCCTCACCAGCAATATCAAATAAACTGACCTGATGAATCGAGGCCTCAGCTTGTTCTGCAGCCTCGATTGCCCTTGCTAAAGACGCAAGTAAAGTAGAGCGAATGTCATACAAGTTACCACCCGGTGCGACTGAGTCACGATACAGACTGTCAAATGCACCGGCACGCATCAAGGCTTCAATCGCACGACGATTTACTTGCCGGCGGTCTACGCGTGCGCAGAAGTCAAACAAGTCCTTAAATGGCCCACCCGTTTCACGGGCTTTGACAATCGCTTCAATCGCTGCCTCACCTGTTCCCCTAACTGCTCCCAATCCATAACGGATGTGACTGATTGGTACATCAGGGGCAGCGTCTGGTGCACGTAGCGGTGTGAACTCATGTACTCCAGTATTGATATCGGGGGAGAAGACCCGTATTTGATTAGCCAAGCAATCGTCATACAAAATCTTCACCTTATCGGTGTCATCCATTGCAAGCGATAAGTTAGCTGCCATAAATTCGGCAGGGTAGTAGGCTTTGAGCCAAGCCGTTTGATAGGCTAAGAGTGCATAGGCAGCAGCATGCGATTTATTAAATCCATATCCAGCAAAACGCTCCATTAAGTCATAGATCTCGTTTGCTTTAGCCTCAGTAATACCGCCCGCTTTTGCACCTTCACTAAAGATCTTGCGATGCTGTGCCATTTCTTCTGGTTTTTTCTTACCCATTGCTCGGCGCAACATATCAGCACCACCTAGAGAGTAGCCACCAATCATCTGGGCCATCTGCATCACCTGCTCCTGGTAAACCATGATGCCGTAGGTCTCACGAAGAACCGGCTCAATTCGCGGATCTGGATATTCTACTTTTTGACGACCATGTTTCCGTTCAATAAAGTCTGGGATCAAATCCATAGGGCCTGGGCGATATAAAGCCACGAGCGCAATGATGTCCTCAAAACGGTCAGGCTTAGCCTCACGCAGCATGCCTTGCATGCCGCGGCTTTCTAGCTGAAACACGGCAACGGTGTTTGCTTTCTTTAAAACGTCAAATGCTTTTTCATCATCGAGCGATATATCGCTGATGCTCCAATCCTTACGCTCAGCATGTAAGGTTTTAATCCAGCGTTCTGCTGCAGCCAAAATGGTAAGTGTGGTCAAACCCAAGAAGTCGAACTTGACTAAGCCGATTGCCTCTACATCATCCTTATCAAATTGACTGATAACAGAGCTGCTATCTTGATCTTTTGATTCTTGGGTGTAGAGTGGACAAAAGTCGGTGAGGCGCCCCGGGGCAATCAAGACACCACCCGCATGCATGCCCACATTACGCGTCATACCCTCTAATTGTTGTGCGAGAGAGAGAAGTTGACGCACCTCATCCTCATTCTTTTCACGCTCGGCTAATTGCTTCTCTTCCTTTTTAGCCATTTCAATAGTCATATATTGACCAGGCTTATTCGGAACTAACTTAGCAATACCGTCGACGAAGTTATAACCCTGCTCTAATACGCGCCCCACATCCCGAATCGCAGCTCTTGCAGCCATCGTGCCAAAGGTAGCGATCTGACTGACGGCATCTTTGCCGTACTTGTCTTTTACGTACTGAATCACCCGGTCGCGGCCGTGCTGACAAAAGTCGATGTCGAAGTCAGGCATGGATACCCGCTCTGGATTTAAAAAGCGCTCAAAGAGCAAGTTGTAGCGCAGCGGATCTAGATCCGTGATTCCTAATGAGTAGGCTACCAAGGAGCCTGCACCCGATCCACGACCTGGGCCTACTGGCACGCCATTATTTTTAGCCCAATTAATAAAGTCTGACACAATCAAGAAGTAGCCAGGGAAACCCATTTGTGAGATCGTCTTCACCTCAAATACTAAGCGCTCGTGATAACGCGGCATTTCTTTGGCACGTTCTTCTGCGTTCGGAAAGTTCCGCTCCATGTGGCGCTCTAAACCAATTTCGGACAGGGCTAAAAGATATTCATCTAAGGTAATACCTGGTGGCGTCGGAAAATCGGGTAAACGTGGCTGACCGAGAACCAAAGATAAGTTACAACGCTTGGCAATCTCCACCGAGTTGGCTAAAGCAGCGGGCAAATCTGTGAAGCGCTGTTCCATTTCTGCTTGGCTTAAGAAGTACTGCTCGTCATTGAATTTCTTTGCGCGACGCGGATTGCCCAGTAGCTCCCCTTCAGCAATACATACTCTGGCCTCATGTGCTATGAAATCACTCTTTTTCATGAACTGTACTGGGTGGGTTGCCACTACCGGCAGATCCAATTCGCTAGCTAAGTGACAAGCCAGTTGGAGTTGCTTCTCATCTTGCGGATTGCCACCCCGTTGCACTTCAATATAAAAGGACTTGGGGAATAACTGCTCATAACGTCTTGCAGCAATCTTGGCTTGATCCTCTTGCCCCGCCAATAAAGCAGTACCAAGCTCACCCATGCGCGCACCTGACAGTGCAATCAAACCATAAGTGAGAGTTCTTTTATCTTTCTTGTCTTCCGCTTTTGCAGCAGGCTCACTAAACCATGTGGAGTCTATCTCGGCACGACCGCGTGTTTGATTATCCAAAGAAGCGCGACTGAGTAACTCGCAAAGATTGAGATAACCAGAATGGTTCTGTACCAGCAGCAATAAGCGATGCGGTTGGTCTGGGTCTAGGGGATTAGTCACCCAAACATCAGCACCAGCAATGGGTTTGATACCACCAGCTCGGGCAGCAGTATAAAAACGCACTAAACCGAATAAGTTGCTTAAATCGGTCAGAGCCAAGGCACCCATATCATCTTTAGCAGCCGCAGCTACCGCATCATCAATGCGAACAACTCCATCCGTAATTGAAAACTCGGAATGAAGGCGAAGATGTATAAAACGGGGTAAAGCCATGAGATGATTTTAGCTGTGTCCCTATCCCAAAACCTTCCTTCCCCAGCCGACGGCTACCGTGGGCGATTTGCCCCTTCGCCTACGGGCCCAATGCATGCGGGATCGCTAGTTGCCGCCCTCGGAAGCTGGTTAGATGCCCGTAAAAATGGGGGTCAATGGCTACTCAGGATGGAGGATTTAGACACCCCCAGATGCATTCCGGGGGCTGACCAACTCATTCAAGCTCAACTGCTTGCCTGCGGCCTTCATTGGGATGGTGAGGTCACCTATCAATCCAAACGCCAAGATCTCTACCAAAGGGCTCTGGAACGCCTAAATACGCTCAAATTAATATATCCCTGCAGTTGCTCCAGGCAGACGATTGCCAATACCCTAGCAAAGCGAGGAATAGAAACCCCCCGCAATCAAGAGATGGTCTATCCAGGGACATGCCTACCAGATCAATTGAGGATGAACCCGCTTGAATTTTCAGAAACACCCAAAACTGCATGGCGCATAGCACTGCCCCCAAATTGCCATATTGGGTATACAGATTTAGCGCTGGGGCAGCAAAGTCAAGACCTCAATACGGAAGTGGGTGACTTTGTATTGCGTAGAAGTGACAGTCTATTTACCTATCAACTCGCAGTGGTTGTAGATGATACCGAACAAAGTATTACTCACATTGTGCGAGGGGAAGATTTACTCAGTAACACTGCACGCCAAATCCATCTACAACAGGTGTTGGGATATTGCACGCCGCACTACCGGCATCTACCACTCGTGCTTGATGAGCATGGAGAAAAACTCAGTAAACAAACGTTGGCAACGCAAATTCATACTCAAGATAAGAAACATGCCCTTACTGAATTACGTAAAGCTGCAAATCATTTGGGATTGAAGGACCTACCGGATAGCGAGAACATCACCATTGCAGAGTGGCTACTATCTGCCACTCGTGCTTGGTAAGCTTTAGTTCTTAAATTCTTAAATTTTTTCGTTCTTTATTTCTTTTTAAAGCCGCCCAGCAAAGCACCAACAGTGGGCTTGGCAGCCACAATGCCGACTTTTTTCTCTTCCGGCTTTGCGGTGTCTGCGGATGATAGAGCTGTAGCACTAGGTTCATAGGGCTTATAGAAAAAGGGATTAGCCATTTTTGCTGGCGCATTACTCTGTGTACTACTGCTAGATGACGATCTGCTGGATGAAGAACTGCTTGAAGGTGCTCTACTTTGCGAAGGAACTCCTTCAGGCAAAGGCAGAACATCTAATTTGCGCTTCATGAGTCTTTCGATATCGTCGAGTAAGCGCTTTTCACTTGCATCCACTAAAGCAATCGCATCACCTGTGCTACCAGCGCGACCCGTACGGCCGATTCGGTGAATAAAGTCTTCCGCACTATAAGGCAACTCGTGGTTGATAACGCAGGGCATGTCTGGAATATCTAAACCACGCGCTGCGACATCGGTTGCCACCAAAGCTTCAATTGCACCGGATTTAAATGCATCTAAAGTTAAGGTCCGCTCGCCTTGGCTCTTATCTCCATGAATCGCGCCCGCCTTAATACCATCCCGCTCAAGGGCACGAGATAACCTGGCACAGCCCAAACGGCTATTGGTAAAGATAATGCATTGGCGCGATAAACCCTGACGGGTACGCTCTTCTAACACTTTGACAATGGCACGCTGCTTATCAGCAGAGGACACCATATGCACTACCTGCTTAACAGTATCTGCTGCGGCGTTTTGACGTGCCACCTCAACCGTCACGGGTGTGCGCAAATAACTTTGCGCCAGTTTCTTAATCTCTGGAGAGAAGGTTGCAGAGAACAATAAGGTTTGTCTTTGTGAGGGTATTAAATTGATGATGCGCTGCAGGTCTGGCAAGAAACCCATGTCAAGCATGCGATCTGCTTCATCTAGAACCAGAATTTCTACTTGAGATAAATTGGCCACTTTGGAACCAATGTGATCTAACAGGCGCCCTGGAGTAGCTATCAAAATCTCCACGCCGTTGCGCAAAGTGGCAACTTGCTCTTTCATATCTACGCCACCATACACAACCGCAGCGCGTAAATCAGTATGTTTCGAATAGTTCGCCGCATTTTCAGAAACTTGTACCGCCAACTCTCGAGTAGGCGTGAGGACCAAGGCCCGAATGGGGTGGCGCGCAGGTGAAGCACTATTGCTTGCATGACGCAAAATCTGTTGAATGATAGGCAATACAAATGCTGCAGTCTTACCGGTGCCAGTCTGTGCGGCGCCCATGAGATCTCTGCCGGCTAATACATGCGGAATAGCTTGCGCTTGAATCGGCGTAGGGATGGTATAGCCCTGCTCGGATACCGCCTTCTGAATCTTCGGATCTAAACCAAAATCAGCAAAAGTGATCGTTGCCGGGGAAGTAGCGCTAGTAACATTTGGAGCACTAGGAGTATTAGGGGCGACTGTGTTGTCAGCCCCTGTAGTAGAAATTATTTCAGTATCAGTATTAGTCAAGGTAACTTACAGAATGGCTTTGATGCCGGCCTTCGCAGTTTCAGCATCCTCCGCCGATTTAACGCCGGAAACGCCGACTGCGCCGATGGTAAGTCCATTTACCACGATATTGACGCCACCTTCTAACATGCCCGAAACATGCGGGGCAGATAAGAAAGCATGGCGACCGTCATTAATAATTTCTTCGTAAATACGTGTTTCGCGCATACCCATTGCAGCCGTACGTGCCTTCTCTTCTGCAATATAGGCCGATAAGGGCGCACAACCATCACGACGAATTAAACCCAACAAATGACCGCCGTCATCACATACAGCAATGGTCACTGCGAAATTATTTTCAGTAGCATGCTTGTTGGCTGCATCCAAAATCTTTTGAACATCAACCTGAGTTAAATACGGTTTAGTAGCGAACATGTTTTTTCTTTCCGTTTCGAATGGGGTGTATCTAGTTAATGCAATTCTATAAGTACCTGAATTATAAGGGGTGTAGCCTGGATAACCCTAGGGATCCCTACTCCACCCCACCCTGAATGCCGTTTTCTGATTACTTCAAGAACTCTTGGGCTGCAACAACACCGCTTTCTTTGGGTTTGTAGCCCATTGCTCCCAGACTCATTTCAGTCCCACTGAGCGCTGCCATCAAGCTCAACTCATTGCATTCACCCAAATGGCCGATACGGAAGATCTTACCTTTGAGCTTACCAAGTCCAGTTCCCAGTGAGAGGTTGAACTTCTGTAAAGCATGTTTGCGCAAGACATCCGCATCCATTCCATCTGGAACTACTGCAGCAGTTAAGACTGGAGAATACGCAGTGGCATCTTGGCACTGATTCTCAAGACCCCAGGCTGTTACTGCGCGACGACACGCTTCCGCCAAACGTTGGTGACGAGCAAAAATCGTATCCAATCCTTCAGCCATCATCATGTCTATTGCTTCGTGCAAACCATACATTAAATTGGTACTGGGTGTAGTTGGCCAGTAACCCGTTTTATTCGCTTCCAGAATTTCATCCCAAGCTAAATACGCTTTAGGAATCTTGCTGTGCTTGCTAGCTTCAATTGCTTTTGGTGAGAGTGCATTAAAGCCAATCCCCGGTGGCAACATCAAGCCTTTTTGCGATCCTGAAACCGTGACATCAACACCCCACTCATCATGGCGATAGTCTGCTGAACCCAAGCCAGACACACTGTCCACCAAAAGTAGCGCTGGATGCTTTGCTGCATCCATTGCCTTACGAACGGCAGCGATATCAGAGGTCATACCAGTCGAGGTTTCGTTATGCACTACGCACACTGCTTTAATTTCGTGTTGGGTATCCTTACGCAAGCGCTCTTCAATGACTGAAGCGTCAACACCCCAACGCCAAGTATCTTTACCAGCCTTACCAATCACCTCAGCCTGTAAACCAATTTTGTCTGCAAGCGCCCACCATAAGTTCGCAAATTGACCAGTCTCGTAAAAAAGCACTTTGTCACCAGGATTGAGCACGTTGACTAAGGCGCCTTCCCATGAACCCGTGCCCGAGGCGGAATAAATGATGACCGGATGCTTGGTCTTAAAAATCTTTTGAATGCCATCTAAGACCTTCAAGCCAAACTCACCAAACTCAGGACCACGGTGGTCAATAGTTTGATAACTAATAGCACGCAAAATGCGAGAAGGAACCGGACTTGGGCCGGGAATATGTAAGAAATGGCGTCCAGATAGGTGGTTATCAAGTTTTAGCATCTGTAGTCTCACTGGTTTTAGGTTGGATAATCCCCTTAGTGTATGACAATTTTTGGCAATTATCTGTTTTGCATACAAATTATTTTTTATAAGTATCAAAATATAGGCTTTATTTAGTTATTAAAGGCTATATTTATGCTTTATGATTGCTTATTGACATTTTTGTATACAAATTTAGAGACAAAGGGGTTGCAGCATGACGGTAATTGAACAGCCCAATTCACAAAATTTGCATGAAGCTATTTTCCAAAAGCTCAGACTGCTTTTGGTGGAAGGGAAGATTGCACCCGGAAGCAAGCTGAATGAACGCGAGCTTGCAGAAAGCCTCCATGTTTCTCGTACCCCAATTCGGGAGGCGATACGTCGACTAGCTGCAGATGGCTTGGTTGAATTAATTACGAACCGTGGTGCGATTGCAGTTCAACTCAGTCCGGAGGATGTCATTCATACATTTGATGTCATTGCCGATCTGGAAGGATTCTCAGGGGAATTGGCAGCAAACAATATTAGTGATACTGCCCTCTCTGAATTAGAGGCCCTGCAGTACGAAATGATGGCGTCTTATGCGCGTCGGGATTTATCCAGCTATTACAAACTTAATCTACGCATTCATCATCTGATTAATCAAGCAGCAAATAATCCTGTACTAACCCAACTCTTTTCCCAAGTGAATGCCCGCATTGAAGCTTTACGCTTCAGATCGAATCAAGATGGCGTGAAATGGGAAAAAGCTGTTGAAGAACATCAAGAGATGCTTGATGCTCTGAGAGCACGAGATAGCATACGCATGCGCAAGATCATGATTCAGCATGTCAGAAATAAACGTGATGTGGTGGTGCAACTACTCAAAGCTGAGAACGCAGCCACAAAAGCGGAGACAGTCAAATGAATAAACCCCTTGATCTCAAAGAACTGATGATTGATCAGGCGGAATTAGCCAAACGCCTGCGTCAAGAAACCTCTGGCAAAGTGATGACTGACAGCGCTAGTCGTGGGCGTTACGCGACGGATGCCTCTATCTATCAAGCTATGCCAGTCGCCGTCTTTGTACCTAAGACGGCACAAGATATTGCTAGCGCCCTACAAATTGCAGCAGAACTCGGGGTGCCCGTATTACCTCGTGGTGGTGGTACCAGTCAGTGCGGTCAAACCACTGGCGCAGCATTAGTGATCGATAACACTAAATACTTTCGTAATATCCTTGATCTCAACTTAGATCAAGGCACTGTAGAAGTAGAGCCGGGTATGGTGCTAGATCACCTCAATGGCTTACTCAAACAACATGGTCTTTGGTTCCCAGTAGATGTTTCTACCGCAGGACAAGCAACAATTGGTGGCATGGCCGGCAATAACTCTTGCGGTAGCCGTTCGATTGCTTACGGCAATATGGTGCATAACGTCTTGAGAATGGATGCTTGGCTTGCTGATGGCAGAGTTGCCCAATTTGGTAACTACGCAAATAGCTCTGGAGTTGCTAAGGAGCTTGGTGATTTTGTTAAAGACTTGGCCACTACTCTTCAACCAGAGATTGAGGCGCATTTTCCGAAAGTATTGAGAAGAGTTGCGGGTTACAACCTCGATATCTTCCACCCCCAAAGCGAATTGCCTTACACGCAAGATGGTGGCGTCAATCTAGCGCATCTCCTCGTAGGGAGCGAAGGCACCCTCGCCTACTTTAAATCCCTCACACTCAAATTAGCGCCCTTGCCTCAACACAAAGTACTTGGCGTCGTGAACTTTGCTAGTTTTTATAAAGCCATGGATAGCGCCCAACATATTGTGAAGCTAGGTCCTACTGCAGTTGAGTTAGTTGATCGCACCATGATTGATTTGGCACGCAGTAATCCAAGCTTTAAGAAAACTATTGAAACAGCCTTAATCGATCACACTGCATCAACTCCAGAAGCGATTCTCTTAGTTGAGTTTTCTGGTGAGGTGCATGCGCCACTACTCGATAAACTCAAGGCGCTTCAAGAACTCATGAGTGACTTGGGTTTACCTGACTCAGTCGTACTGATGTCTGACGCTTCCCCACAAAAGAATTTGTGGGAAGTGCGTAAGGCAGGCTTGAACATCATGATGAGCCTTAAGGGTGATGGTAAACCAGTGAGTTTTATTGAAGACTGCGCGGTTCCCTTGGAGAGTTTGGCTGACTACACCCAAGCATTAACGGAGGTATTTTCTAAGTATGGTTCACGCGGAACTTGGTATGCCCATGCCTCCGTAGGTACATTACATGTCCGCCCTATTCTGGATATGCGAAGAGATGGGGCACAGAAGATGCGTGCCGTGGCAGAAGAAGCTTCTGCATTGGTACGTAAGTATAAAGGGGCTTATAGCGGCGAACATGGCGATGGCCTTTGTCGTGGCGAGTGGATCTCTTGGCAATTTGGACCCAAGATCACTGAAGCCCTCGCAGAAATCAAATACGCTTTTGATCCGCAGGGGCTGTTTAATCCGGGCAAGATTGTCAACCCT
Source organism: Polynucleobacter alcilacus (assembly GCF_018881545.1). Taxonomy (GTDB): domain Bacteria; phylum Pseudomonadota; class Gammaproteobacteria; order Burkholderiales; family Burkholderiaceae; genus Polynucleobacter; species Polynucleobacter alcilacus. Next base: position 1,814,609 of record NZ_JACVQD010000001.1, on the reverse strand, counting down.
CCCAAGATGGATGACTCCAGCAACTTTCGGTTTCCACCAAATTACAAAGTCATTCCATTGCAGCCAGCCTTAGATTGGTCGGCCTGGAATGTCCAGAATAACCCTGTTACCGAAGAAACCACTACTCCAGGTACTGGTGGTGACCCAGCAATGGGCTTAGCAAAAGCCGTAGACATGTGTAATAACAATGGCCACTGCCGCAAGTTTGATGCTGAAGTCATGTGCCCAAGCTACCGCGTCACTCGGGATGAGAAACACCTCACGAGAGGTCGAGCCAATACCTTGCGCTTGGCGCTTTCGAACCAACTAAATCTCAAGAGTGATTCAACAGCAAACTCTTCACCACTAGCTAGCGATGCGATTAAAGAAGTGATGGAGCTTTGCGTCAGCTGTAAAGCCTGCCGTCGTGAGTGCCCTACCGGCGTAGACATGGCTAAGATGAAGATTGAGTTCTTGTCAGCATACAAAAAGCGGGTTGGGCACTCCTTAAGAGATCTGGCAGTAGCCTACTTACCAAAATATGCTGCCATCATTAGTAATGCTCCCTTCTTGCCAGCCTTACTCAATTTGCGTAATCACATTACACCCATTGCCAAGTTACAAGAATGGCTCATGGGCATCTCTGCACAGAGAAGTTTACCAATCTGGAGAAGTAACACTTTCTGGAATCAGAAAGTAGCGCAAAGCCATCAGTTCACACCAGAGCAGTTAGCACAGGATACTGATGGTAAGGGAGTTGTTTTGTTGGCCGATACCTTTAATGCTTATTTTGAAGATGAAAATCTGATTGCCGCCCTGAAAGTTCTCAAAGCTGCGGGCTATCGCGTCCATATTCCGCAGAAGAGTGGAAGCAAAGTTGGAAAGTCTGTAGAAAAAGCAGCGACCACCTGCTCAAAAGAGTTTTGCTGTGGCAGAACCTATCTTGCTGCTGGCATGGTGGATAAGGCTAAAGAAACTCTTGGTGAATTAGTCGATCACCTCGCACCCTATGCACAACAGAATATTCCCATCATTGGTTTAGAGCCTTCATGTCTCTTTACTTTGAAGGATGAAGCTTTAGTGATGGGCTTTGATGAGCGCGCAATCACGGTTTCTCTGCAAGCACAACTATTGGAAGAGTTTTTAGCGAGTGAAGTCAAGGCTGGAACACTCACACTCAAGCTCAAAGATGCGAGCAAGCCAGTACTCTTTCATGGGCACTGCCATCAAAAGTCTTTTGCTGCGGTTACTCCTGCAATGGAATTACTCAAACTCATTCCCAAAGCAGAACCAAAGTTAATTGAATCTTCTTGCTGCGGTATGGCCGGTAGTTTTGGGTATGAAGCGGAACATATTGAAGTCTCCATGCAAATGGCTGAACTGAGTCTTTTACCCAGTATTCGTAAATCACCCAATAGTTGGGTAGTGGCTGATGGAACGAGTTGTCGCCATCAGATTGCTGATGGCACCCAAAGAGAGGCGGTACATATCGCCAGAATTCTGGCGGCGCATCTTTAGAGGCGGAAGACTAGAATATTTTTATGTAATACCTTAACGTATTACGCCGTAGCCTACTATCAACAAAGTCCCAGTCAACAAAGCGGGAACTAGGCGTTTGGTGGGTTTGGATACCATCACGCCAATAGCTAAGGCGCAAACCAGAATGCGTATCCATAAAGGTACTGTTGACATTAAGCCTAGTGGCATGACGATCAGTCGCACTGTTAAGGCCGCAACCATTGCATAGGTCACTGCTGCTAACCAACGAAAGATTTCGCTATCTTGGTTAATGCTCTTCGATAGAAAGACACCAATAGCGCGGCAAAAGTAGGTGCCTAGGCAAGCGCCAACCAAGGCAATCCATAAACCCAAGCCCGAGAGTGCATTGGTCATAGTATCCATTGCATTCATCAACCGATCACCCCGGCTTTTTTGCGCAAGAACTTGCGATCAATAAAGTAAGCCAGTGTCCCTGCAACAAGCCCTGCTGTGAGCAAGCTAGTATCACGATCCATGATGAAGAAAATCGGACCGAAAATACAGCCTAAGAAGATTGCAATACGATTAATCCAAGGTTTTACCTCAGTAAAGGTGAGCAAGAAGAACAAAGGATTAATAAAGACGAGACCTAAAGTCACTGGCGCAGGCACCATACCCGCTAAGAAATAACCTAAGATTGTTCCGGGTACGGAGATCAACCAGCAGAGTAAACCTAAGCCCACGAAATAACTTAAGCGATGCTTAGTCTCAATTGCATGAAACTCGCGCATCGAGATTGCCCAAGCGGTCATCGCTAATAAATGTACTGAAGCATACAAACTGCGATTGCGGTCTTTATTGTGAAACTGCGGAAAGAGTGTCACCGTCATAGTGATGAAACGGGTGGAGGTCAAGGTTACTGCCAAAGCGATGGCTAAAACAGATGAACCCGTAATCGCCATCTCTAGTAAGACGACTTGTCCTGGCAAGGCAAACATAAAGAAAGAGGTGAAGGTAGTGAACCAAACATCAAAGCCATTGGTCTTTCCCATCGCACCAAAGCCTACCATACCCGCAAACAGAACCATAGCGGGAGCACCAGCAGCATCCCGGATGCCCGACCAAAATGCGTCGCTAGGACTCTGAAAGCGTTGAGTTACTGACTCCTCTAACGTTATCTCGCTGGGGTCAATATAAGGTTGCTCATTGGATGACATGCATCAATTGTAAGCGTTTAGAGCCCACTCAATGTGCTCCGCCACCAATGCATCAGCGTCAGCCAGACCTTCAGTCAATACCCTGTGAATTTCTTCCTTGACTGCAATGCTAAGGCTAGCACTAGCAAGGGCGTTGCCCATGGCTACCGCTAAATTTCGGCGCCAGCGACTATATCCAATGCGACGAATCGCGCTCCCCTCATGGCGCTGCTCGAACTCTGCTTCTGTCCAAGACCATAGATGTAAAAGACTTGCTTGCCCTAGGCCATGGCGCTGCGCAAAGTCGGGTAGTTGCGTACGCTGAGCAAATTTATTCCAAGGACAGATTAATTGACAATCGTCACAGCCATACACTCGATTACCCATCGCGCTTCTAAACTCCACCGGAATCGCTTCTGGGTTCTCAATGGTCAGATAAGAAATGCAACGCCGAGCATCTAATTGATACGGCGCAGTGATTGCCTTCGTTGGGCAGATATCAATACAGGATTGACAGCTGCCACAATGCTCAGCCTCCTCGTAATCAAGCGGTAATGGTACGTCTACCAAAATCTCACCCAAGAAAAAAGTCGAGCCCGATTCTCGATTGAGCAAGAGTGTATGTTTACCGCGCCAACCCAGCCCTGCTTTACGAGCTAGCTCAACCTCCATTAAGGGAGCAGAGTCAGTAAAGACGCGATACCCAAAAGCACCAATTTTTGCTTCAATCGCTTTGGCAAATTCTTGCAAACGATTACGTAGCACCTTGTGATAATCACGCCCGCGAGCATACAGAGAGATCACTGCTTGAGAGGGATTTTCTAGGCGCTGCCATTCAGCATCGAAATCACTCTCGGGAGAAAGATAGTTCATCGAGACGCAAATCACTCTGACCGTTCCTGGGACTAATAACTGGGGGTTGGAACGTAACTCCGCATGGCGCTGCATATATTCCATATGGCCGTGACGCCCTTCGGCAAGCCATGCTTGCAAGCGTTCACTAGCGGGACCTAAATGGGTATCCGTAATCCGTAAATCATCAAAACCCAATAAGACAGCCTGCTTCCCAAGCCAAGCGCGCAGCTCTGGCTGATCGAGGGGGGTGGTGTCAGTAGGTTGAGGTATAGATAAAGACATAGGCAATACAGAATGTAGCGCAATAATTGAATAAACTAGGACAATGACCGGAAATCAGACGCCTCAGGCATCTCCAAACATATCGTTTAAGCAACATTGTAGGCAGGAAGCAGAAACGGCATCCTTAGCTAAGCGCCTTGCCGCCAGTATTGCGCAATTCCTGGGACAAAACCCAGAGGCTCACTTCAATATTGCTCTCCAGGGCGATCTGGGGGCTGGCAAAACAACCTTTGCTAGAGATTTAATCCAAACTCTAGGTTACGAAGGAAAAGTAAAAAGCCCTACCTACACCTTATGCGAGCCTTATCTATTACAAAGTACTCAACACGCCTACACAGCCCATCACTTTGATCTTTACCGCATGCGCGATCCCCTAGAGTGGCAAGAAGCCGGTTTTGCAGAACTCTTTGATGTACCTGGATTTTGTGTAATAGAGTGGCCAGAAAAGGCTGAGGGCACCCTTCCTGCATTTGATATTGAGATTCAGCTTACTCCAGGCGCAGAAGAAAATGAACGCACTATTGCAATCAATGCTTTGTCTGAGCAAGGCAAAAAAATAGTAGTAGCGCTTCAAGTAAATACATGACTAGCAAGAAAGTGAATCTCTCTAGAAGAACGCATCTCAAGACTTCAGTGAAGCTCTTTAGTTTTGCCCTATTGCTCAGCGAGGTGGATATTGCTTGGGGTGCCAAAATATTAGGGGTACGGATTTGGCCCTCCGAAGACTACACCCGCATCACCTTAGAGTCTGATACGCCACTACCCATCACTCAGCAGATTCTCACCAATCCAGATCGCTTGGTCGTTGATGTACAAGGCTTAGAACTTAATCCCACACTAAAAGATTTAGTGGCTAAGGTAAAACCAAATGATCCCTATGTATCGCAAATCCGGGTTGGCCAATTTCAGCCAGGGATTGTGCGTTTGGTATTTGATTTAAAAGAACCCATCAAGCCACAACTCTTTACGCTAGAGCCCGTTGGCGAATACAACTTTCGTATGGTATTCGACCTGTATCCCACTACCCCACCCGATCCACTGATGGAGTTAGTGAAGAGTAGTGCAAAAAAAGAAAGTGCTCTGGCAAAGTCCAATGAAGAGGTCGACTTAATTGCGCAGTTCGCAACCAAAAAAGAAAAGGATGCACCCAAAACTCCAGTAGCACAAGCCATCCCAGAGATCAAAGATACTCCGGCACCCGCTAAATACAAACGCTTGATTACGATTGCCATTGATCCTGGACATGGAGGTGAAGACCCAGGCGCTATTGGTGCACTAGGCTCTAAAGAGAAGAATGTCGTGCTCTCGATTGCTAAGCGACTCAAAGAAAAGATTGAGGGCGAAGCCTATATGCGTCCCTACCTTACCAGAGATGGTGATTACTTCGTGCCCTTACATGTCAGAGTACAAAAAGCAAGGCGTGTTGAAGCAGATCTATTTATTTCTATTCATGCGGATGCCTTTATTGAGCCAAGAGCGAAAGGTGCTTCTGTATTTGCCCTCTCACAAATGGGTGCTAGTAGTTCGATGGCGCGGTGGATGGCTAATAAAGAAAATGCTTCAGATCTGATTGGTGGCATTAATATCAAGACGCAAGATCGACAAGTAGCTAACCTACTCCTAGACATGTCAACTACTGCCCAAATTAAAGACTCCATGCAGGTAGCTAACTCTGTTCTAAAGCAAATTGGTGAGTTTGCGGCTCTGCATAAAGGCAAAGTAGAGCAAGCCAGCTTTGCTGTTCTGAAGGCTCCAGACATCCCTTCGATCTTGGTAGAGACTGCTTTTATTAGTAACCCTCAGGAAGAGGCTAGATTGAATGATGATGGCTATCAAGACCGAATTGCGGAAGCCATTTTGAGAGGAATTAAGGAGTATTTTTCCAAAAATCCTCCTGTTGCAAGAAGAGTAAGCTCATAAGCTACTTGTAAGTACAAGGGCTTACGGGCAAACGGCCCAGACCTCAGGAATAGCCATAAACTTCTTGCTATAATCTTTGTTTTACCGGGTCGGTAGCTCAGTCGGTAGAGCAGCGGACTTTTAATCCGTTGGTCGCGAGTTCGAATCTCGCCCGACCCACCAGCAATACTAAGCCTCGCTTTTGCGGGGCTTTTTTATTGACTGCATCATCTTTCTAAATAGCTCTTTAAACCCTGTTTTAGGGCTATTTTTTGACTAGGAAATCAGCCCTAAATCCACTAAAATAGATTTATGCCAACTAAGTTTGCCACCCAATCTCAAGCCCGCCAATACAACGTTTCTAATGCTGTGGCTTCCGCTCGGATTGAAGGCATTGTTCCAACCAAGCAGTTAGAGCAAAACCTCACTGATTACGTTTCCGGCAAAAAAAGTATTGCGCAAATATTGGAAGAAACCAAACAACGTTATGTCACGCTACGACGCGGATGACACTTACTGCTACCCAGGTACAGACGTACTTCGAAACAAAGCAGAAATAACTAACGCTGAAGATTTAGACGCTTATGAAGGTGAGCTATCTACTTTGCGCTCGATTGAAATTCTAGAGAACCCCATTGCAGGTCAATTTGATCTTGCTCATCTTCAGCGCATTCATTTGGCCCTCTTTCAGGATGTATATGACTGGGCCGGAAAGATTCGCACAGTAGATATTAGCCGTGGCAATAGTCGTTTTGCTAATGTGCGCTTTATCGAATCTGCGGCAAACGACATCTTTAACAAACTGGCTCGTGAAAACTGGCTCAGAGGGTTGGATGCTGACACCCTGTCAAAAAGACTGGCTCACTACCTATCAGAGATCAACGCCCTACACCCTTTTCGAGAGGGGAATGGTCGCGTACAACGCATATTCATCTCCCAACTTAGTCAATCAGCTGGCTATCAACTCGACTACTCCGACCTGGAGCAGGAGCAAATTTATCGAGCAATGGAACTAGCCTTTAATGGCGATGAACTCATTCTTGCCAATCTGATTCTGGAACGTTTGCAGAGCAGCGACTAGGTTTAAGCAATTTACCGACCCGTCTGGGCCAATTGGATCTTTTTAATCCATTGGTCGCGAGTTCGAATCTCGCCCGACCCACCAAAAATAAAGCCCCTAAATGAAAATTCGGGGGCTTTTTCTTTTCCTCGGTAAATCCAAAGCCTATCTACCATCCAATTCAACCCTGAAAAAAATCAATGAATGCTGTCGAATTGATATCTTTCAAGGCCTAATTTAATCCCATGCAGTTTGCGTAATACGTAACGGTGGCAGGCCAGTCTGAAAATACTCCCCTCACACCAACTTGCTTAGCTAGCACATCTAAAACCTCATAAATTTGCCCATCTGAGCGAATAGCCGATTTAATGGATTGGTGATACCAACCACCACCTTGATTCATGGGTCCATCACGCTCTAGAGACCATGTAATGATATTCAAGCTCGCATCTTTTGCCGCTTTAGCATAAGCAGATGGAATAATTGCGCCAGCGCTATCAGTTGTTAACAAAACCCAGATCGGAGGAGCGATATACCGCACCCCTTTGGCATAGAGCTCTTGCATAGTGGGACTCAACATTTCAGGCTCAGCAGCATTAAACCCCTTCTGCTCGTATCTACCATCCAAATAAATGGCCTGCTTACCAAACTCTGGTTCATTCTGGATCCAGTAAATCACATCATTCAAATTAAATGACTGCGGAAAAACCTCCTTAGGAGATACGCCAGCATTCTTATAGTCATTAATCAGGGATTGTGCATATTGCTCTTGGGTGAAGCCTAAATAAGGCATCGACACAACTGCTGCTTTTAATTCAGGAGTAAATTTACCGCTAAATTGTTTAAATAAGGCGATCGATTCCTGATGCGTTAATAAAGTGCCACCAGCCTGGGAATACAGTTCAGTTCTCCATGAAGGTGTACCTGCCATATATGACGGGATATCCTTCGCATTTTTATTAAACCCATCCATCTTGCCACGTAGGGTTTTAAATTCCTCTAGAGTGATATCGCTTGTACGGCACTCTGCTACTGCAGACGCTGTAGCATTTGCTGGAGTAAAGGGTATGGTGCACTTCTCTTGCAAGTTAGTTAGCAAAATATTGGTTGTTTCCTGTAAATCATTCTGCGCGTGACGGCAAACCAACTGCTTATCTTTAGTAAAAGTAACATCACACTCAAAAATACCAGCCCCCATTAAAGCGGCTGCTTTATTGGACTGCACTGTATGCTCGGGAAACTCTAATGGAGCGCCACGATGGGCTATTGAAAATGAAGATTGATGAGGAGTAATGCCGATACAACTTTTTAACTTACTTTTTAAGGGTCCCTCCTTCATAACATCGATTAGATAATATGGCCTTACCCCAAACTGAATGCTTTGCGCAAATGCGGGCATGCTGGCTAAAAGCAAGAGCACTAAAACGAATGGGCCTAGCTCTATAGATGATCGCATTTTGCTCGTACTCAGTGCAATTTAGGGTGCAACCCATTTCTTCTTTAAAACCCGTCTGACCATAGGATCAAATGTCGATAAAGGTTCGCTTTTGTAATTGGGATCGAAAGAGATTTCATCATATTTGGCGCAGAACTCTACTGTTTGCTCATATGCAGGGTCAGACTTGTACTGATCACGTGCATTCGGATCTAGACCTAACTTATCGCCATAAAAATAGGTCTGAAATAAACCATGCTGGATCAACATCCAATAATTATTCCTGGATATGAATGGATGCAAGATCGATGCAATCACCTCCCCATGGTTAAATGGTCCTAAAGGCTCAGCAATATCATGAAATAGAGTCACGACAAGATATTCTTCATCTTTTCCGTCGCGCAATGCCCTAGTAGCAGCCTGAAGACAATGCTCTTTGCGAGTAATGTTGTAGGCCGTATCTTTAGAAAGATTTTCTAGAAGGGCGAAGAGTTGATCAGGTAAATTTGCTAATGTGTGCTCGTGAACCTTTTTCATTACCTCAAAATCGGTAACAGTTCCTTCGTCCATGCTAGTGAAATGCATCTTTTCCATACAAGCCTTTCAAATAAATGATTTGATGGTTAAATAACTTACTAAAACAATGCTCAATATTAAGCCCCTAATGAGATTACCTTATTGAGATTACTTTAGTGAATCGATCTTCCATAATTCTAGGATTCTGTTTAACTCATCTGGTTGAATAGCATTGGGACCAGAGAATGGAGTGTTGTGGCACACTATAAGAAAATAAATCAAGCCTAGCGAGATTGCCAGCAATGAGATCATCAGTATATGATCTCGCCGTTTAGGCATCGCATATAAAGAATGATACAAAATAAAGATAAATGCACCCAAGCACAAAGTCAGAGTCATCGAATAATCTAAAGCTGCTTTTGAGGTAGTGATTCGTTCTATACGGAGCTTATAGTATTCAGATATCAACCTCAGCTCCTCCTGCTGGGCAATTAACTCGGCGTTATTCGCAGGATTATGACGCAGCATCAATAACTGGAATTGATGAAAATCAGCGAAGTATTGATCGTTAAATTGGCTTTTAGCCATCAGCGGCCATTCTTTTGTAATGACTTTCTCAACATAACTTGTTATTAGTTGAGTGCCTTGATCTCTGAGTGCGGGCTGAAAAGCATCTAAGGATCTATAGATGGTAGTCAGATTTGTAGCCTCCTGCATCACTATTGAATTGAGGCGGTTGTAGTTCTGCCAGGTCGATACAGTAATAAATGCTAAGGTCAGTCCAAAAACAGTTCCTATAGCAAATGAAAAAATCGTCGCGTGACTAGTGTCTTCAATAGTTAAAAATGAAAGGTATTTTTGAACTAGGAAAAATATAATCAGCGCGCCAGCAAGAAATGTTGCCAGAACTAGTAGGAGAGTGAATGGAATAGTGAACATGGGCTTTAAGAAATATAGCAGATATACGTAAAGCTGAGAAGGCATAATGCTTTTGCAGCCTTGAAGAGACACCGTCATAGCGATGTCATTCAATAATAAGATCATTTTCTAATTAAAGTAGTTGCCATAAAAAACCAGGGCCCCATATGACCGAACCGACCGAAGTCAGAAACATTATTCCACCAGTATTTGAGCAGGCAAATCTGGGTGAGAAAATTCTATGCTATCGCCCCATGAAGCACGGCATGCCAAACCTAAGTATTGAGCAAAAAAATAGCAAAGTGATTGCACATAATTATGGTCATGGTGGCGGTGGCTGGACCCTTGGACCAGGATCTACCAAGTATGTCAATTCATTATTAATTGATTCACCACTTGCAAAAGAGTTATCCGATCAATCTACTCCCATTGCCATTATTGGAGCCGGCTTAGTCGGACTATTTACTGCCTATGATTTAGTTAAACGAGGCTATAGCAATATCACTATCTATGCTGAAAAAATAGACTGCTTAGCCTCTCACTATGCTGGCGGCTTATTGGCACCTGTCTCGATGGATAACGATCACGCTATGCAGCCCATCATTGATCAAATTGGGATTGATGCTTATCGCTTTTATGATGGTGTAGCCAGAAACAAAAATGATGACTTCAAGCAAGGGGCTCGCTTAGTTCCTAGCTACTTCAATAGTCGAGAAGATTCTGGGCTGGAGGCCTATGTTGGTAAGGTTATGAATCCAGCCAAAGAAGTGATTTTGGATTTTGGTAATGGTACCAGCCGCATGATGGTGGTATATGACGATGGTATCTTTATGAATACGGCCTTACTCATGGCTGAATTACATGAATTCATCAACGCGCATCACATCAAAATTATCCTCGGGAAAATTACCTCATTTGATCAGCTAGAACAACAGTTTATTTTTAACTGTAGCGGGCTTGGTGCTGTTGAATTAGCCAATGACACCACCCTTGTTCCCGTTCAGGGCCATCTGATCATGCTTAAAAATCAAGTTCCCGAAAATATGAACTACATGATTTTGGTTTACTTTGGTGAAGGTAAAACAGAAGCACATCAAAAAGTAAAACGGTCTTTTTATATTTTCCCTAAGCATTTACCGGATTCTGCACCACAGGATATTGGGGTCATTGGGGGCACCTTTATTGAAGGCGGTAGCCCCGATAAGCCCAACCTGAACGAATACGATTCAATGATTGATGAAGCAAATGCATTTTTTGGCCTTAAATAAACTAGCAAAAAGGCTGAATCCACTCTAATTACCTTACTCAATCACTCCAGGTCGGGTATTTATCCATCACCGAAAGAAATAATGCTGATTCAATCTGTTTATCTAACCATTTTTTAGTCAATGGAAATGGCAATGTATTAAATGTTTCGGGTTGAACCATCGCAAACTGCCTAATGAAGGGAAAAATAGCGACATCTACCCAAGTCATTTTGCTGCCCAATAAATACTGACTATCCTGTAAGGAAGTCTCCATGGGGATGAGCATCAAGTCATTTACGGCGCTCAAAACTTTTTCTGACTGAAGATCTAGGTATCTGTTTGGATATTTGTATTGGTCCAATAAGATCTTAAATGGACCATCATTTTTTTCTATCCATGTCTGTGCGATGGAGTGATCTACCAGACCCCAACCATCTGGATCAGACTTTCCTAATGCCCACTGCATAATTTCCAGACTTTGTTCTAAGACGATTCCATCGACGCACAACACGGGTACAGTCCCCTTGGGTGAAGCTAACAACATCGATTGGGGCTTATTTCTTAAGTCTATCTCCCGATGTTCAAGCTCAATACCCGCGTATTTCAAAGCCATGCGCGCCCTCATAGCATAGGGGCATCTCCGGTATGAATACAAAATGGGTTTCATTATTTAGATTCTCAATAGCTATATCGTCTAAACGTATTTTAAGCCGTGAAATGTAGTTTGGATAAGGCTCGGAGAATACGAGCGCAACTGACCTCTTCGAACGCAAACCAATTACATAGAATATCTTCTGAGGATTTTTCTATCTCTACAACGTTTAGTTGGTATAAAAGGTCGATATGAAGATGGGCGCCCTCATGTTTTTTTGGGTTCTCGCGTATTTCATGAATATCAATATCAATCGGATCGAGGTTAGTGGAGTCTAAAGTACAAACAAGACCCGTCTCCTCATATACTTCCCTAATGGCTGCATGAACTGGTGATTCTCCCTCGTCAATATGGCCGCCTGGTTGAAGCCAACACCTGATGTGGGGATGCCAAATTAACAATACTTTCCCATTATTTATCACCAGCCCGCTAGCGGTAATATGCCCCAACATATTTGATCTTTGATAGGGATTATCCGACTCCATAATCCGGCTTACTCTATCGCCGAAAATTAAGGTAAGGTCATCGATATTTTTATATCGCGCAGGATCAATAATTGAGTTAAAGAAATTATGGGGGTTTTGCATTGAAAATACTCTCAAACAAAAAATGATAATGAGAGGATCTTTATTTTCCCACCTGATTCTATAGTAAGAAATTACTTACAACAGACCTAATAGGAGAGTAAATCCAATTACTTGAGTAAGTCCAGCATGGCCGCTTCATCAATCACTGGAACACCCAATTCTTCTGCCTTGGTGAGCTTGCTGCCGGCATCCGCCCCTGCAACGACATAATCGGTTTTCTTAGAAACAGAACCTGCTACTTTAGCTCCTGCTTTTTCCAATAGATCTTTTGCCTCATCACGCGTCAAGGTTGGGAAGCTGCCAGTAAGAACGAAGGTTTTACCAGCTACTGCTGCGCTAATACTCTTTTCCTCTACTGCAAGCTGCATTCCCGCAAGTAACTGCTCAATGACTTCGCGGTTATGGGCTTCTTCCATAAAGCTAGTAATTGAATCCGCTACAACTGGGCCGACATCTTTGACTGTCAATAGCTCATCTAGGTTCGCGTCCATCAATGCATGCATGGATTGATAGTGATTTGCCAGATCCTTTGCAGTAGTCTCGCCCACATGACGTATACCGAGGGCAAAGATAAATCGAGCAAGCGTGGTATTCCGTGATGCATTAATCGCCTGAATCAAGTTATCCGCAGACTTATCGCCCATACGCTCTAAGTTGGCTAGTGCAGCAAAACCAAGGCGGTAGAGGTCTGCAGGAGTTCTAACCAGATTTTGATCCACCAATTGATCGACAATCTTTTCACCAAGACCCTCAATATCGAGTGCTCTTCGATGGGCAAAGTGAATGAGCGCTTGCTTACGCTGGGCCCCACAAAATAAACCCCCACTACAACGCGCTACTGCTTCATCTGCAAGGCGCTCAATATGCGAATCGCACACAGGACAGCGAATCGGCATGACAAATTCTGTTGCGCCTTGTGGACGACGATCTTTAATTACAGAAACCACTTCAGGAATTACGTCACCAGCTCGTCGTACTGAAACAGTATCCCCAATACGGACATCCTTACGTTTTACTTCATCTTCATTGTGCAAGGTGGCATTGGTCACTGTTACGCCACCTACCTCAACTGGAGCCAGTCTAGCTACAGGAGTAATGGCGCCTGTTCTGCCTACCTGAACATCAATACCCAAAACAGTCGTTAGCGCTTCTTGTGCAGGATATTTATGAGCCAATGCAAATCTGGGGGCGCGAGATACAAAACCTAATTTAGCTTGCTCAGCAAAGGAATTGACCTTGTAGACCACACCATCAATATCGTATGGCAAGGAGTCCCGCTTAGCGCCAATCTCATTATAAAAAGCCAGGATCTCTTTGACAGAGTGAAGCACCCTGCGCTCAGAACAGACTGGCAAACCCAGCTCTACATAGGTATTAAGCAGTTCTTCATGGGTCTTTGGCAACCAAGATTGAGGCTCTAGTGCACCAAGCCCATAGGCAAAAAAGGAGAGTGGTCGCTTCGCTGTAATTTTAGAATCTAATTGACGTAGACTGCCGGCGGCGGCATTACGGGGATTAGCAAACTCTTTTTCTCCAAGGGTGGCTGCTTGCTGATTCATCTTCTGGAAGTCTTTGAGATACATAAACACCTCCCCACGCACTTCCAACACTTGCGGAATATTCTTTCCAGTCAACTTTAGAGGGATTGCGCGAATAGTTTTGATGTTGGCTGTCACATCCTCGCCACTCGCCCCATCACCTCTGGTTGCCGCAGTGACCAAAGAGCCGTTTTCATAACGAAGCGAGATTGCCAAGCCATCAAATTTCAGTTCACCTGCATAAGCTACATGATCGGCATGCAATCCCTCACGACAACGGCGATCGAATGCTACGAGTTCTGCTTCTTCAAAGGCATTATTCAGGGAGAGCATCGGTACTTCATGGGTAACCGAATCAAATTCTTTTAATGCAGTGCCTCCAACCCTTTGCGATAAGGATTCTGAGGTAATCCATTCAGGATGCGTGCCCTCAATATCCAATAACTCGCGATACAGGCGATCGTATTCAATATCGGGTAACAAGGGGTTATCAAGCACGTAGTAGGCATGCTCCAAGCGAGCTAACTCTGCCTGTAAGAATGCGTAACGATCCGCTAATGTTGTCGGACTAGGAGACGACAAAATAATTTCCTAGCTAAATAGTCTGCTAGCTGTAGAAGATCCAGCAGGAACGCCAGACTTCTCAAGGTTGGCATAGAGAACATCAAGATGCTGCCGAATACTAATTACGGCAGCTCCACTCAAATTAATGCCATTATCATCAACCAAGCGCCCATGTGCTGCTTGAGCAATCTCAACACCTTCATCCAGCATTCTTTCAAAAGCACGTTCCTCCTGAGCTAGTAAAGGAACTTCAAGTAATAAGGTAAATTGCTTCACTGGCTTATTGGGATCTAGGTCAGCGGTATTAAAGATGAGTGTGCCATTGTTATAAAACTCATATTGCCGGCCATTGCTTGCCAACTTGAAACTGCGCTGACGCATCAGGGCATCAAAATTACCCCAGGGACATGGCTCATCAAATAGAACATTAATGCTTAACTGAATATCGCTATCGGCTGCCATGACATCTAACTCTTTAGCGCTCTCCAACATGGTATTGACGCTTGGCATATCAATTTGAGAGCCCAAGGTTTCAGCTAATGCTTGGGCACGCGAACAAAAGTCAGACAACTCCAGGACGCCTATAGGTCCCCGCCGACTAGCCAATTGAATCGCTAATTGCAACTCTGTGTAGTCCGAATCAGACCTTAACTCTTCCCAATCTTCAGCCGCATCAATATCCGCATTTAAACCTTCGCACATCCATCTAGCAGTTGATTGCACCTGAGAAGCTGTCCAATCATTCATTTCTTCGAGGATTTCTGCTCCAGAGATACTTTGATCAAAGCGTAGTGCAATCACGCAATCAATCCGGGGATCAATCACAAACTTCTCTGATGGTGAATATGTTACTGGGATGTCCCCAAAACTCGGCTCAGCGCGTTCGGAGATATCGGGATCAGTAAGGCCTTGAGCAAAACTGGGTTCACGCCCAAAGCGGTCATCAGCAAATTGCCCTTGCGCTCTTGCTTTACGACGCGCACGAGCGTATTTGAAATTCAGAACAGCAACTAATATCAAAATGAGTAACCCAATTACAGCCAAAGCGAACTGCAAATCAGACAAGCCCAACATCGTCATGATTTGTTCTACGTACACTTAAGCGGCCTCCACCATCGAAACAGCTGAAGTAATATCCACCGCAACAATACGGGATACTCCCTGCTCCTGCATAGTGACGCCAATGAGCTGATGGGCAATTTCCATGGTGATCTTGTTATGAGAGATAAATACGAACTGTGTCTTATCTGACATTTTGGCAACCATCTTGGAATAGCGCAAGGTATTAGCATCATCCAATGGTGCGTCAACCTCATCGAGCAAGCAAAACGGTGCTGGATTGAGAAGGAAGAGTGAGAACACCAAAGCAATCGCAGTGAGGGCTTTCTCACCGCCTGAGAGGAGGTAGATAGAGGTATTTTTCTTGCCTGGGGGCTGAGCCATTACCTGCACGCCCGCATCCAAAATCTCTTCGCCCGTCATTACTAGCTCAGCATGACCGCCGCCAAAAAGTTCTGGGAATAGTTTTCCAAAATGGATATTGACTTGATCAAAAGTGCCCTGCAGTAAATCACGTGTTTCTGTATCAATCTTCGCAATCGCATCAGTCAATGTCTGCATCGCTTCGTTCAAGTCGGCAGATTGCGCATCCAAGAACTGTTTGCGCTCACGTGAACTTGATAACTCATCAAGCGCAGCCATATTGACTGGGCCTAAAGATTGAATCTCGGTATTCAAGCTATTGACTTCACTTTGCAATGCGCCAACCTTCAGATCAGTACTGAAATTCGCCTCTAGGGAAATCAAGTCCGCTTCGGCATCAGTCAACAATGTCGCAAATTGCTCATAATTCAAACGGGCAGCCTGTTCACGCAACTGTAAGTCAACCACTTTGTCGCGCAGGGGTTGCAAACTACGCTCAAGTTGCATACGCGCCTCATCGGCCTCGCGCAACTGATGTAATAAAGCGTCCTGTTCGGTACGCGCATTTGCTAAGGAAGCCTCACGAGCACTACGCGCGAGTAATAAGCCCTGCAATTTATCTTGTGCTTCTTCGTCACTTAAAGTCTCTAACTCCTGAGTAGCGGAATCATGCTTATCCTGAATCTCCATAATCTGAGTACGTGCGGTACTCTGATCGCGCTGTAAATCTGCAATACGCTGCTGTAATGAACGAGTCGCAAATGCAGCTTCTTGGGCAGCCATCTCGGCAGTACGAAGAGAGTCACGTAAACGATCGCGCGCCTGAGCGGCAATCTCTAACTTCTCTTGAGAAACTTGCAATGCTTCTTGCAGACCTTGCTTAGTCTCTTCAGACTGCAAGAGTTCTGCAGCGGACTGCTCTTGATTTAAGTTAGCTTGCTCCATTTGCTGGCGCAGCTCACTTAGCTCACTCTGAATCTGTGCGGCACGTTGACTATATTGCTCTTCAGCTTGGGTCAACTGCATTCTTTCAACTTCAAAACCATGCGACTCTTGTACTGCATGCTCCGCATTTTGGCGCGCTTGCTCTGCCGCTTGATGCGCTGCTTGGTAGTTAGCTACGCACTGGTCTAGCTCACTCTTCAACTCGCTTTGCATGAGTTGTTGTGCGCGTAGTTGCTTCTCCAGACTTTCCATTTCTTGAGCGCGAGCCAACATCCCTGCTTGCTCTGAGTCGGCCGCATACAACTGCACACCCACACGGCTCACTAAATGACCATGTTGAGTTACAAAAGCACCACCAGCTGGTAATTTTTCCCGACGATGCAATGCATCCTCAAGACTGCTAGCAATATAGATATTGTCTAACCACTCTTGTAAAACTGAAGTTAATCTGGGGGCGCCCGCACTTTGAACCCGACTTAACAATGGGGTGAAGTCTGCTGGTGCTGATGTATGCGCCGGGGTAATGTCCTCAGTTAGTAAGATAGCTAAACGGCTTGGAGGGGCATCATTAGCTAAGGCTAAGGTTTCTTGAACGCTCTTTGCACTTACTGCTGCCAAGCGCTCACGTAATACTGACTCTAAAGCCGCTTCCCAGCCACTCTCCACCTTCAGTTCCTGCCAAAGACGCTTACTTTCTTTCAGGCCTTTACTCTCCAACCATGGGCCAATCTTGCCTTGTGCTTGAACGCTTGCTTGTAAAGCGGTTAGAGCTGTTAACTTCGCTTCAGTCTGAGCAAGGTCTTGGTTTGCGGCTTGAATCTTTTGTTGTGCAGCATTTCGAGCCTCATCAGCAGCCGGAACACGCTGTTGCGTCTCAGTAGCACGCTGTTTCACCTCATCAACCTTACGCTGAGCCATCACTTGACGATCAATCGCCGTTTTTAATGCTTCTGCATCTGGCCTACGCATTCCATCTAACTCACTCGTCAAACGCGTCTCACGACCCTTTAACTCATCTGATTGTGCAGACATTGCCCGAATGCGTTCGCCTAAACTGGCTAAACGCTGCTCGATAGTGGCTAGACTCTCGCGAGCCAGGTTGAGTTCACGGGCTGAGGCTTGATATACCTCTTCGCGACTTGGCATTTGCTCTTGTAAACCACTTAAATCTGCTAGTAGGGTTTGCTCTTTTTCAGCCGCTAATGAAAGCTCATGCTCAGTTGTGCGTTGTGCTTGTGCTGCATCTGTTTCTTGAACAGTCCAACGCTGTAACTGCGCTTGTAAATCCTGTGTTTGTTGTTGTAAACGCTGGCGCGCTTCTTGAACATAATGAATCTGTGACTCCACTTGACTCACATCAGAGTTGGTTTGATATAAATCACCCTGCGCCTGAGAAACCTTATCCTGTAAGGCGTACTGTTGAGTACGCATGGTCTCTAGCTCGGCTTCAGCATGCCGTAATTTGGCGGTTTGCTCTTCTAAACTCACCTGGGTATCACGGATACCATTCGCATGGCGCTCCTGCTCTTTGCCGGCTTCAGTTTGACGCACAAACCAGAGCAACTGTTGCTGCGATTTCATTTGCGTAGAGAGTTCTGCATGACGCTCTGCTACGGTTGCTTGTTTTTCTAAACGGGTTAACTGTTGATCAAGCTCACGCAAGATATCTTCCACGCGAGTTAAGTTTTCAACAGTATCTTCTAAGCGTGAAGCAGTTTCTTTGCGACGCTCTTTGTATTTGGAAACACCGGCAGCTTCTTCCAAAAATACACGGAGTTCTTCTGGCTTCGCCTCCAAGATGCGATTGATCGTGCCCTGCCCAATAATGGCGTAACCTCTTGGACCCATACCGGTGCCCAAGAAAATATCTTGAATATCTTTACGACGCACTACTTGGTTATTGACGTAATAGCTCGAGTTACCGTCACGCGTCAAAACCCGTTTCACAC
The DNA here is from genome assembly GCF_018881545.1 of Polynucleobacter alcilacus. Classification (GTDB taxonomy): domain Bacteria; phylum Pseudomonadota; class Gammaproteobacteria; order Burkholderiales; family Burkholderiaceae; genus Polynucleobacter; species Polynucleobacter alcilacus. The sequence continues at coordinate 1,796,086 of NZ_JACVQD010000001.1, read as the reverse complement.
CCAATTCAGTAAAAGCACTCCATTGGCCTTGTGCGCGTCCATCTGCATTATCAAAAATGAGTTCTACACTGGCACGACCAGAAGGCTTGCGTAAGCCTGAGCCATTAAAAATGACGTCTTGCATGGATTCGCCACGCAACTCGCTAGCGCGGGATTCACCTAAAACCCAACGAACGGCATCAATGATGTTTGACTTTCCGCAACCGTTAGGGCCCACAACACCAATTAATTGGCCAGGCAGTTCAAAATGGGTTGGGTCTACGAAAGACTTAAAGCCGGAAAGTTTGATAGATTTCAGTTGCACGGCGTACTTTGCAGGGAAAAAAGAGGTTCAAATAAAGGGATAAAAAATTAAAGCGGGAGTGGGAAGATGATAGCAAGCTTGGGGGGCTTGGACGCGTTTTTGTCCCATCTATATAATGATTAATCTACCTTCAGGGACAAAATCCCTTAACAATCTGATAGTTAACTAAAAAGCATGAGCCAATCACCACAAAACATCATTGAACAAGCCTGGGAAAACCGCGCAAACCTCTCTCCAGATAGCGCTCCGGGAGATGTCCGTAATGCGGTAAATGCCGTCTTGGAAGGCCTGAACGCAGGCACTATTCGCGTGGCTGAACGCCGCAGTGTTGGTCAGTGGGAGGTAAATCAATGGGTCAAGAAGGCGGTTCTGCTTTCTTTCCGCTTGGAAGATAACATTCCCATGAGCGCTGGTGGATACACCCAGTTCTACGATAAGGTTCCCAGTAAGTTCCAAGACTACACCGCAGCTGACTTTGCCGCCGGTGGTTTTCGGGTTGTTCCCCCTGCCATAGCTCGCCGCGGTTCATTCATTGGCAAAAATGTCGTTTTAATGCCTTCTTACGTCAATATTGGTGCTTATGTAGGCGAAGGCACGATGGTAGACACTTGGGCAACAGTGGGTTCTTGCGCTCAAATCGGCAAAAACGTGCATCTTTCTGGGGGCGTAGGTATTGGCGGTGTTTTGGAGCCGATTCAAGCTGGACCCGTCATCATTGAAGATAACTGCTTTATTGGAGCCCGCTCCGAAGTAGTTGAGGGTGTGGTGATTGAAGAGAATGCAGTTCTCTCTATGGGCGTCTATATTGGCCAAAGCACCAAGATTTACGACCGCGAAACCGGTGAGGTTCATTACGGCCGGGTACCAGCAGGTTCCGTTGTGGTTCCTGGCTCGCTTCCTTCTGCTTGCGGCAAATATAGTTTGTATGCTGCAATCATTGTGAAGAAAGTGGATGCCCAAACTAGAGCCAAAACTGCTATTAACGAATTGCTGCGCGACTAAATAAAGAATATCTAATCTATGAGCGCTACGCTTGAGCTTACCGAAGCTCTCATTGCCTGCAATTCAGTAACGCCAGCCGATGGTGGCTGCCAAGACTTAATTGCGAAACGACTGCAAGCGATTGGCTTTGAGACTGAGAGCGTAGTCAGTGGTCCTGAAAATTTTCAGGTAAGTAACTTATGGGCTATCAAAAAAGGGAAGGCTGGCGATCAAGGCAAAGTATTCATGTTTGCTGGACATACCGATGTGGTACCGACAGGTCCACTAGAAAAATGGGCTAGCAATCCTTTTACGCCAACCATCCGCGATGGCATGCTCTATGGTCGTGGCGCGGCGGATATGAAAACCTCTCTGGCAGGTTTTGTAGTGGCAACAGAAGAATTTGTCGCTCAACACCCAGATCACCAAGGCTCAATTGCCTTCCTCATTACTAGTGATGAAGAAGGTCCCGCCAAAGATGGCACCGTCATCATGTGTGAGCGCTTACTAAAACAGGGTCAACGTTTGGACTACTGCGTGATTGGTGAACCAACCTCCGTCAATCGACTTGGCGATATGATTAAAAATGGTCGTCGCGGATCCCTGTCTGGGAAGTTGAAGGTTAAGGGTATCCAAGCGCATATTGCTTACCCTCATTTAGGCGAAAATCCGATTCACCTGACTGCACCAGCGATTTCTGCTTTAGTGGCGACCGAGTGGGACAAAGGGAATGAATATTTTCAGCCTACTAGTTTTCAAATATCCAATATTCATTCTGGAACTGGGGCAAACAACATCATTCCCGGTGAATTAACTATTGAATTTAACTTTCGCTTCTCCACTGAGAGTAAGCCAGAACAACTTCGTGAGCGACTTGAAAAAATTCTCAAAGATATTGGACTCGATTTTGAAATTGATTGGCACTTAGGTGGCAGTCCGTTTATTACTGGTGACGCTGAGTTAGCAGCTGCAATGCGAAAAGCCATCAAAGCAGAAACCCAAATTGAAACTGAACTATCTACTACTGGTGGAACCAGTGATGGTCGATTTATCGCTAAGATTTGTAAAGAGGTTGTGGAGTTTGGCCCCTTGAATGCAACGAGTCACAAGATTAATGAATGCGTCATCATCGATAACGTAGAGCCCCTCAAAAATATTTATCGCAAAACACTTGAGCATCTAATCGCTTAAGTGCTGCAATATCCATTTCAATAACTACACTCCATCATGGACCCTGAGCCTCAGCCATCTCTCACAGTAAATCAGATCATTGATCAAATTGCACAAAAACTAGAGACTGCAATATTGCACTATGGCCATGGCGCCGTTGATGCGCATAGCGAAGCCTTGTGGATCGTTAGCAAACAATTGGGTCTCAGCCCCACAGAAGCTTTAGATCACTTAGAGGCATCTTTGACGAGTGAACAACTCATCGCAGCCCTTGCTATTGCAGATGAACGAATTTCCACACGTAAGCCGCTGGCATATCTCCTGGGTGAAGCTTGGTTAATGGGGCTCCCTTTTTTCTGTAGCGAGCAAAGTATTGTTCCCCGCTCATGGATAGCAGAGTTGATTGTCGATGGCACACTGGAACCTTGGTTGCCTGCAGATGGTAAAGCGCTTGACCTATGCACGGGTAACGGCTCATTAGCCATCTTATTAGCCCTATCTTGCCCGGATATTCATGTGAGTGCTTGCGATATTAGTATGCCCGCCCTATCGGTAGCGGCACGTAATGTAGACCGTCATGGGCTGAATTCACAAGTAGAGTTATTTAGCGGTGATTTATGGGATGCATTACCCGAGCCCAATGAAGAGAATCTATTTGATCTGATTATTTGCAATCCACCCTATGTAAATGCAAATTCAATGAATGCACTACCCCCTGAATACCATGCTGAGCCAGCTTTAGCTTTAGCTGGTGGTGCTGATGGTATGGATGTCATTCGCCGCATTATTGCTTTAGCCCCCGAATACCTATCGGAGCGAGGCGCCATTCTGATTGAGATTGGCAATGAGTATGAGAACTTCAAAAGAGTCTTCCCACAAATTCCAGCAATCTGGATGGAAGTGTCTGCAGGCGAAGAACAGGTATTACTCATTCAGGCAGAAGATCTGCATTAAATACCTTGCGCAGTAATTAAGCCAATTCTGCTGCTGCCGTAATTGCTTGGTCTATGCGCTCTACTGGAATGAGCTTGAGTCCCGGGATTTTTGTCTTAGGCATATTGGCTTTTGGAATGATAGCTACAGTAAAGCCTAATTTTGCGGCCTCTTTTAAGCGCTCTTGGCCTCGCGGACAAGGACGAATCTCCCCAGCCAAGCCAACCTCACCAAATACAATCAGCTCTTTGGGTAATGCACGATTACGAATCGAGGATTGGATCGCTAGCAGAACTGCTAAGTCGGCAGCGGGCTCAGAGATTTTGACGCCCCCTACCGCATTTAAGAAGACATCTTGATCAAAGCAAGCGATTCCAGCATGACGATGCAAGACTGCTAAGAGCATTGCTAAACGCGCCTGCTCAAGTCCAACTGCCAGGCGGCGAGGGTTTGGTACATGCGCAGTATCTACTAGTGCCTGTATTTCTACTAAAAGCGGTCTGCTTCCCTCTTGTGTCACTAATACACAAGCACCTGGGACCATCTGCTCATGTTGCGACAAGAAAATGGCTGAAGGATTGGTTACGCCCCGCAGGCCCTTTTCAGTCATTGCAAAGACACCGAGCTCATTGACTGCGCCAAAGCGATTCTTAATCGAGCGCACTAGGCGAAATGAAGAATGGGTATCGCCTTCAAAATACAAGACGGTGTCTACGATATGTTCTAAAACTCGAGGGCCAGCTAAATGACCATCTTTTGTGACGTGTCCAACCATCAATACACAGATACCGCTAGATTTAGCTGCTCTAGTAAGTTGAGCGGCACACTCTCGTACTTGCGCTACAGAACCTGGTGCAGAACTCAGCACTTCTGAATACAAGGTCTGAATCGAGTCCACCACCAAGACTTGAGGCTTCACGGTATCCATAATCGAAATGAGTTTCTCTAGCTGGATCTCTGCCAAGACTTCCAGTTGGGGTGCATCAAGTGCAATACGTTTTGCACGTAAGGCGATTTGTGCAGCAGATTCTTCTCCACTGCTGTAAAGCACGTCCATACCAGCAGCACTCATCTCAGCACAAGCTTGCAGTAGTAAGGTGGATTTACCAATACCCGGATCGCCGCCCAAAAGTACTACCCCACCGGGCACCAAGCCACCTCCTAATACACGATCAAACTCCTCTACACCGGTACTAAATCTGGGCAAGTCCTCAGCAGTAATGGCAGAAAGCTTTTGCCTTGGTAATGATTGAGCCAGCCCCTGAAATCGAGAATTGGAACTCACTTCAGGCAAGCCTTCTTCCAAGGTATTCCATGCCTGACAAGATGGACACTGTCCCTGCCACTTAGCAGAAGTTCCGCCACAAGACTGGCAGATATAAACGGTTTTGACTTTAGCCAAGTGTGTACCTAGTAATTAAATGAGCAATTAAAAAATAATGGGTAGAAATTAATCCAGCTGAGTACCGGCTTTATTTTCTTGAGCACGCTTAGGTGCATCTTTACGGCGCTGCTCTAAATCCGCAGCCCTTTGAGCTGCATCTTTTTGCTTCTCAGTAAACTCACGTTGGTTATCAGCGCGTTCGGCCGCTTTCTCTGGTGAGGCACGCTCAGCAGCACGTTTCTGATCATCTTGATCTTTTAAACTCTTACGCAATTTACGCTGCACTTCATGTAAAGCAATCTCTTGCTGGGTAATAGGGTCAATCTCTTTGCGATATTGGGCTCTCGCATTACTGATGCAATAGTTAACCCAATAATTCTGGTAGCACTCTGATGACGCTTTGCCCCAGCGATATTTTGCCCAGTCGCGTTGCGTCTCCAGCTCCTGTTCAATCTTATCCAACTGCTCAAGCTCAGCCTCTTCAGCAGGCGTTGCTAAAACTAAACCACTCAAAGAGCAAACTAGCAAAAAAAATCCAAGGAATAGTTTTGAGCGCAAGATCAATCTTCTCAAATTTCCACCTTTGCGCCCAATTCAACCAAGCGGTTCGCAGGAATTTTGAAGAAGTCAGATTGTCGTCCAGCATTTTGGTACATCCAGCAAAATAATTTCTCGCGCCAGATTGCCATTCCAGGTATTTCAGTAGAAACAATCGTATCTCTTGATAAGAAGAATGAGGTATCCATAAGCTCAAATTTGAGATCAGATGATTTTTCAATCAGTCCAATAATTTGTCCCATATCTGGAGTTTCATTAAATCCATACACCGCACGAGCTACATAGATGCCATTACCCAGATCGCGCAAAGTAATCCGCTCACTATCTTTAACATAGGGTACATCCCAAATGCTGACTTTTAAGAAAAGGACTCTTTCATGCAATACATGATTGTGTTTGAGGTTATGCAAGAAAGAAACAGGTACGTAGTCAACGTGCGCCGTTAGAAAGATAGCAGTGCCATCAACACGGTGCGGCGGATGCTGCATCAAGACATCTATAAAACCCTTCAAGGCAATACCATTATTCGTCGCGTTATGACGCAAGATCCTGCGCCCTTGATACCAGGTCATCAAGAATACAAAGCAAACAGCACCCAAAAGTAGAGGAAACCAACCGCCCTCCATGATCTTGAGTAGATTTGCAGTTAAGAAAGCAAGATCCACAATTAAAAAAGCGCTAATAACTAAAGTCACTAGTAAGGTATTCCAGCGCCATACGACGCGCATCACAATTGCTGCGAGGAATGTTGTCACGATCATGGTGGTTGTTACGGCAATGCCGTATGCAGCTGCTAAATTCTCCGATTTCTTAAATGCCAGTACTACAGCAATAACGAGCACCAATAAGACCCAATTGACTAAAGGCATATAGATTTGCCCGATCTCTCTATCAGACGTATGACGTACTTTCATGCGGGGTACAAAACCAAGCAAGATAGCCTGACTTGTCATTGAGAAAGCCCCTGAAATAACAGCCTGGGATGCAATTACCGTAGCAAGTGTTGCCAAGATCACTAATGGAAATACAAGCCCTTCAGGAACCATTAAGAAAAATGGATTGCTAATGGTTTCTGGATTGCCTAAAAACATGGCGCCTTGGCCAAAGTAATTCAGGAGCAAGCAAGGCATGACTATAAAGAACCAACCCATCCGAATAGGCTTCAGTCCAAAGTGCCCCATATCAGCATATAAAGCCTCGGCTCCAGTCAGAACCAAAAATACCGCTCCGAGCACAATGAAGCCTTGCAATGAATGCTCAATCAAGAAGCGAATCGCAAATAATGGATTAATGGCGGCAAAAATCGCGGGGTTCTGGATAACTTGGTGAAGTCCCATCAATCCAATCGTAATAAACCAGATCATCATGATCGGACCGAAAAGTTTACCCACAACATCAGTACCTGTTTTTTGAATCACAAACAGCACCACCAAAATAAAAATGGTGATGGGCATGACATACCGCGTGAGATCACTTGAAATCACCTCAAGACCCTCTACTGCAGAGAGAACTGAGATTGCGGGAGTAATGATTGCGTCTCCATAAAACATGCATGCCCCAAATACACCGGCCATGATGATAAGAAGAGAGCGCTTAGATCCAGACGGTGCAGTTCTTAAGGCCAAGGCCATGAGAGCCAAAATTCCACCCTCGCCATGATTATTTGCGCGCATCACAAACAAAACATATTTCAAAGAAACTACAACTGCGAAAGCCCAGAACACCATGGAGATCACGCCATACACTGCATCTGTAGAAAATGGAATGCCATGCTCAGGACTAAAACATTCTTTCAATGCGTATAAAGGGCTGGTACCAATATCGCCAAACACTACGCCGATTGCAGCAAACATTAAGGAAATTGAAGCGCCTTTTTTGTGGGGATGATCTTCTCGTGAGATCTCCACCGGCCTTAACAAAGATGATTCCGAAAATTCAGGATTGCTAACTGACATTCTTAAACCTTAGCGTGTTGTTGCGTGGCAATATATTACTCCTTATAAGGGCACATCAAATTCAGAATTTCCTCCAAAAAACCGCTTATTTATGCGTCATTTACAGGAATACCTCGACAGAGACCCCCAAAAAATGGTAGAATTTCAGCTTCAGACGCGGGGTGGAGCAGTCTGGCAGCTCGTCGGGCTCATAACCCGAAGGTCGTAGGTTCAAATCCTGCCCCCGCAACCAGTAATTCAGTACTAAGCCCTTAATCTTTAAGGGCTTTTTGCTTTTTTAGCTTCGTTGGACGACTAATATAAATCTGTTTTAAAGTTCTCAGATAACATCAGTCGAAGAATTTTTGAAAACACCTCAGCCTGAGCGTCATAAAAATTATTGGGAATTTGCTCTAGATCTCTTAGGATATCCTCAGGGACTTTTGATTCAAAGAACATCAACTTTCTAAAGGCATCCCAAGCTATATTATTTAGCCTATCAGAATCCAACTGCAACTGCGTTTTGGATGATAGCGGAGATAGTCTTGTGATAAATGGGAAAATAAAACCTGAATCAAGCTGGTCTTGGAGTATCAGACTCTTTAGCACTAAGTCATAAGGTAAATCTAAGGAACTATAGGTATCTAGGATATTCAAAAGCTTCTGCTTGGAGCCGTTATTCAGTATGTAAGCCGTCGCACCACAGAAATCGATGCGCTTTGTCTCCAGCACCTCAAGTAACCCATCCCTCAGCATAGATCTACGTAGCTTAAATAGCTGCAACATTGAATTAACGTCAGATACGCATAAATCAGTATATAAAATATCTATTTTCTGCTGGATGGCAGGTAGATAATTTTTTAAAACATTAATCGTCTCCATGCCAAGCAATGCGTCGTCTTCTAATATCAACGCGTTTCCTGGGTACTCTAAAGCCTCTTGGATAGCTTTCTTGTGGCTTAGAAAGCAGCCCTTCTCACCACTCCTAATCTTTCCCGGAATTTTATTTTTCTCAACATAGTCTTTGTTGTATGCACTTATCCGATGGCATTGAATATCTGACGATGAAAACTGATTTAGACATTCCTCTAATACAATCCGCCTTTCATTAGCTTCGTCTAAATTGATGTAAAATATATTTAACATTTAAGCATTCATTTATTGCTGAAATCTCTAATGATTTGAGCTTGGATTAAATTCAAAATTAGTTCAATACCTTATAGCCCCTGCCACTCAAACATCTTTTAACCACAGCCTCTTGCGCTTGATTTCCGCTAAATGCACCACCTGCTCCACCAATCACAGCACCAGCCCCTGCAGTTTGAACAATTCCCGTTTTATTACCACCAGTAACAAGGCCAAGCAAGCCCCCAACTACTGCGCCAGCACCGGCACCTTTCGCTGCGGTTTCACCCATACCAGATTGATCCTTTGCATAGGCTTGGCATTCTTTTAAATCATTCTCGTAGGCAGACTGATTTACGCCTTTCATATCCACAAGTGGGCGCACATCAGCACCTGCACATCCCAGCAAGCTCACTAAGGTAATGCAAGACACTGTAAATAACTTAGACATAGGAGCTCTTTTAAATTCATTCGCAACACTATAAACAATGTATCCCTATTGAATCAGGATGCTAATGCCAAATTCGGTGTCACTCTTTTCTAACAAATCGATACTTTGGCTAAGGCTCTTCTGGTATTTTTTTCCTAGAACACTAAAGAATACCTAGCGCAGATAGTCCCGAGCCTGACATTCAAGCTCATCACTTTTCATCCATTATCCAAACGCCATCCCACTGACCATCAACTAAGGTTGGTGGAGATTGGCGGAGCAGCTCACAGCGCTCAAGATACATCTGAGAAACTGCATCTTTTGGATTAAGCTCTAGGCATTTCTCAAACTGGGCTTGAGCACCATCCCAATTCATTTCACGATATTTTAATAAACCATCTTTAAATAGACTGAGCACTTCCATCAGGTGGGGGAAAGAATCTTGGGTATGGTAGTCAAGCACTTCATACACCGCTATGGGCACTGTCTTCCCTTTGACTACCACCAAATCAATCTCACGCATTCGATAGGTACCTTTTAATCTCGCTTTCGTGAACTCGCTAATTAAAATTTTGGCACTGTATTGCTTGCAGGCAGACTCAAGGCGCGCTGCTAAATTAACCCCATCCCCAATCATCGTAAAGTCCATGCGCTTCTTAGAGCCAATATTTCCGGACACAATGTTGTCAGAATTTAAACCGATGCCAATATGTACCGGTAACTTACCCTCAGATTCACGTGTTGCATTCCAGCTTTCCAACGACTGAATCATCGCCAAAGCCGCTCTTAGTCCACGATCTTCGTTATCCCCCAGCGATTGGGGTATGCCAAAGCCCGCCATGATGGCATCCCCAATAAATTTATCAAGGATCCCGCCCTCTTGTGAAATGCAGTCAACCATAATCTCAAAATACTCATTTAAAAGATGGACTGTGCCCTGAGGTCCCAATTGCTCTGTCAGCGTTGTAAAGCCTCGAATATCACTGAACAAAACCGTCGCATGAATATTTTGCCCTTCAAAAATATCGGATTTATTTGCGAGTAGTTGATCTGCAATCGATGGATCAATATAGCGGGACATGGTTGATTTCATCCGCTTCTCAGAAGAGATATCCTCAATCATGATCATATAGCCCATTGATTTACCTTCAATACTTAACAATGGCATGATCGTGATATTGGCAGATAAATTCTCCTCGCCTATTAGCAAATTACCGTCGATGGTGACATCACTTTGCTTACTCTCCAAAACACGGGCAATTTTTTCAACCATCCAACTATTTGTGTCGGCAAATATTTGATCGGCCGTTTTACCTAACAACCCAGCCTCTTCCTGATTAAAAATCTTCTCACCTGTTTTATTACAGGTTTTGAGTTTGCCCTCTTCATCAAACGTCAATACAGCATTGGTCATCGAAAGCAAAATACCTTCGTTGTAATTTTTCATATTTTGCACATCTGCAAATAAGCTAGCATTTTCGAGAGAAATGGCTATTTGAGCAGTAAAGGTCTTTAAACGCGATTCATCTTCTGTCGTAAAACTCCCATTTTTCTTATTGAGAACTTGGGTAACCCCAATCACTTCACCCGCTTTATTGTTAATCGGTACGCAGAGAATAGAGCGGGTAAAAAACCCCGATTTTCGATCAAAAGTGGGATTAAAACGAAGATCTGCATAAGCATGAGGAATGTTGACTGTCTTGCCGCTAGTAAAAACGGTGCCAGCAATTCCCATATGGTTTGGCAAACGAATTTGCATGGCGCCCAAGCCCTGACCCACCTGAGACCATAGCTGATTTGTTTTTTTATCATTCAAAAATAAGGTTGATCTCTCAGCGCCTAACATGCGCGTCGCCTCAGCCATCACTTTTTGCAACAAAGATTCTATATTGATATCTGAAGTCATTTCTGAAATCACTTCGAGGAACTCAATTTCATGCTTGCGTAATTTCTCTACCCTTTTCAGCTCAATCATTCCACTGAGAAATTGCGATGCCTGAGTGGTAATTAATTCCAGTAGTGTTAAATCTTTTTTGGTGAATCGACCCTTTTGCTTATTCAGGGCTTGTAAAACACCAATAATCTCACCACGTACCGTTTTTACTGGAACGGCAATAATATTTTTTGTTTGATATCCTGTTTGCTCGTCAATCCGTTGATTAAAACGCGCATCAGCATAGGGATTGTCAACAATAATCGCTTGACCACTCTGAAATACAGCCCCAGATATCCCTGAATCATTCATGATGCGAATTTCTTGAGCAAGATTACCTTGAGCAAATTTAGTGTAGAGCTCCTTAGTGACAGGATCATTTAAAAATAATGATGCGCGATCTGCCTGAACGGCCTTGGAGGATTCTTCAACCAGGTATCGCAGGGCCTCATCAAGATCATCAAAAGCAGCCAGATCTTCAGAAATAGCAATTAAAAGGCGCAACATACCTTCATCACGAATACTAGATAAGCGTGACTTTTTCACTTGCAATGGTGGATTGGCTTTACTCATGTTTTTTGGCCTCTAGCTGATTCCTTAAAGCAACAATCGTCTGGCGAGACTGCTCGAGTTGATCTTTGAGAAACTGCGTCTCCTGTTGGATTTGAGAATCTCGAGCCTGACTTTCTTCTTCCAAACGAGTCCTCATCCGATCAACAGTACTTTCCAGTTGTTTAGTATGGTCCTGTGAAGCTTGGCGTAATTCTTGCAATAGCCTTTCTCCCTCTAATTCCTTAGACTCTAGCGCATCTCTGAGCGCATTAATTGTCTCTTTTAAAGAGTGGATCTCTCGTTCTACTTCATGGGAGTCAAGCTGGGACATGGGTACTTTTCCATTGTGAAAAGATAGTGCTCATATAGTAAATCATTACGATGAATTAGTAATTCCACCATATTTATTAGCTAAGATAGCCCCGCTCCTTACCTAATCTGGGAAGCGATGCCACAGTCTTTTGCCGCTGTACCTCCAGAAGACTGGATCCACTACTTTCCCACCCTGCGTATGAAAAGTCCATATTTGTGCACCCGTTTGAGGCGTTTGATAAAACGGAATTCCTAAGCCCTCATAACGCGCCGTTACTGTGGGATGGGGATGCCCATAACGATTACGATAGCCATTTTGTGCAAATGCTTGATCTGGTTTGAGTTTGTTAAGCAGTTCTATAGATGACGATGTCTTGCTCCCATGATGGGGCGCCATGAAGATCAACTCTTTATTCTGCAGTGCGCTTAGATTTTCCTGAGTCAGCCTAGAAGAAATATCTGCCTCACCTTGCTTTTCTACATCGCCCGTCAACCAGAACGAGGTAGTCTGAGTTCTGACCTCTAAGACGCAACTCATCTCATTGGGTTTGCCGTCTTGAATTGGGGTAAAAAGTGTTTCTGCATGTGGATGCCATATATAAAACTCCACCTCATCCCAAACCCAGTACTGGCCATAGCGACAGGGAATACTAGGTATTTTTCTGGAGCTTAAATTCGTTAGTAAGGGATTGGTACTAGGAAGGGAGCCGATCATCGACTCAAAACGGATCTCTTTCAGTAAAGTCGCTGCACCACCAATATGGTCGCTATCGCTATGACTAATTACCATTCGATCAACTTGATCAATCCCCCTGCCTCTCAAAAATGGTAGGATGATTCGTTGACCGGCATTATCCTTCTTTCCTTGTGTAGGTCCTGTGTCATACAGTAATTTCTTATGCGTAGTTTCAATCAATACAGCAGTGCCTTGGCCAATATCTAGAACGCTAGCCCTGAAGCTCCCTGGAGTAATACTAGTTTCAAAGGGGTTGATCAATAAGGCGCTTGTTAAAGCCAAGCCCAGCAGTCTGGATTTCCAGGAATCGATAATAGAGCCCGGTCGAATCGCTATCACGACTCCGATCACTGCGATGGCAAGTGCCCACCAATGGGGCTGATGAGATAGTGCAACAGACCATGGCCAATCGGCCATCCCACTGAGTGCAGCTGCTAAATACTCTATCGAGACATGGGCGATCAGTAAGCAGTATTTACCAATAAACTCGGGTAAGAGTGCCCCGCTAATAGCTAACGGTGTTACAACGTAACTCACTAATGGAATGGCAAACGCATTAGCAAGCGGAGACACAATTGAGACCTGATAAAACCAATACAGCGTGAGTGGTAGTAGTGCAATCGTGACGACGGCCTGAACACGGCAGGCTTCAAGTAGGGCTTGTTTAATTCTGTCTGTCCAGCGCATCTCCAGCTCTATACCAGTAGGTATACCTAAGAGACCACCAGAATCCTTCATCGCATACAAAATGGCTGCGACTGCGCCAAATGATAGCCAGAATCCAGGGGTATAAGCGGCCATGGGATCAATGAGTAAAACAAAAGCTAAAGCCCACCACCAGATATCAAACGAGCGGGGATTTCTGCCAGACCATAAAGCAAACGCGACCACCCCCACCATATACATCGTTCTTTGTGCAGGTATTTGAAAGCCCGCTAACCACGCGTAGATAAATGCCGTCAGAAAACCAGCTACGGCAGCTACTTTACTTACCGGAATAATGAGAGGGAGAGTTTTACGACGCCATAGAAAACTTGCCACCCCAGCACCAAGACCAGCCAGCATGGTTACATGTAAACCGGAAATGGAGATTAGGTGCCCAATGCCAGTAATGTTAAATACGCGCCAATCTGCTTGATCAATCGCATTTTGATCTCCCATCACTAATGCAGCGATCACACCACCATAACGCGCATCTACTGGCAGTAAGCGTTTTATTTTGTTGCGCAACTTCCAGCGCTGATACTCCATCGCTAAGGCAAATTCAGTAAGGCCAATATCTTTCTCTATTAATAATTCGCCAGATCTGACCGAGCCACTAGCGCCAAAAGCTTGATGAAAAGACCAGCGCTCAAAATCAAAGGTATGGGGATTTAGTGAGCCATAAGGCCTCTTGAGTTTGACTTTGAACTTCCAGCGCTGCCCTGGAATCACTGCGGGGATATCTTGAGGATTTCTCCAGGGAGGCTGCCAGCTCAAATAAATCTGTTGTGGAAAATGACCTATTAACTCCCCATGAGAAATAGCATCATCAACCTCAAATGCAAACTTAGCACCGGATGTGTTGCCCTGAGGTAAAGCGACTACTCGACCCTCAATCATTAAATCGATACCCTCTAGATCTGAGGCAAGCATATGATTCAGGCGATTTTCGGCATAACGCGCATTCCAAGCAAAACCTAGAATAAACACCAGGATGACTAAAGCCACCCTTCCATAAACTTTGGATTGGCGATTCAGTAGCCAGAGCACCATGCAAAAAATACTGCTCATTAGACAGCTCTGCACCCAATAGAGGGGCACTTGCGGCAGAAATAGAAGAAGCGAACCCCCGGCGATGAACGCCGTAATAGCCAAACGCAAAGGCTTAAGGAGCTAAATTGGGGATAAAAAGATCAGCACACAGCGCTGACCAACGAGGCAATACCTGCATGGCATTGCGCCATGTTGTTGATGCAAATTCCACTTCGCTTACTCCACGAATGGCTGCAAGCTCTTTAGCTATACGCGGTAAAAATGCAGACTGATTAAAGGCGAGTCCTTCTACTCTTAACCAAGCTGGTGGAATATCAGGCGCATCGGTTTCAGTAACAATTGATTCAAGAGGTAACTCTTGAAGAAGCCGGCGAATTTGCAATGCTCGCTCATACGTGGCCGCGCCACCAAAACCTAACTTAAAGCCCAGCTCAATAAATTGTTCGGCCTGCTGAAAGCTCCCATTAAATGCATGCGCTATGCCACTAGGCACCTTGCGACGACGTAAGGCTTTGAGAATGGCATCTTGTGACCGACGCACATGAAGGATCACTGGCAACTGATACTGTTGCGCCAAATCCAATTGCGCATGAAAGAAATATTCCTGTTTGTGGGGATCTAGACCCTCAACAAAATAATCCAAGCCAATCTCGCCTACACCAACAAACCGAGGATCAGAAAGCGCTTGACGGATTTCTTGCTCAAGAAAGCTAATGTCACTCTCTTGTGCTTGATTGGTATACAAGGGATGAATCCCGAGGGTATAGACCAAACCTGGAATCTGCTGGCCATATTGATTAGCAAGCTCACGAACCTGTTTGCAATCTCCTGCCTTCACAGCAGGCAACAAAATAGCCTGGACATTGTTATCTAGAGCGGCCTGTATGACTGCAGGCAAATCGTCTGCAAATTCAGGGGCGTCCAGATGGCAATGGGTATCTATCCACATTGGCAACTTTAGCTTCTCACTCATTGAGAAAACGTCTTTAATACTCCGCGCTCTAAATGCAAAATTCGGTCACACCGTTTTGCGCGAATGGGGTCATGGGTCACGATCACAAAAGCAGTGCCCTGCTCGCGAGCAATATCTAACATCAAGTCAAACACACCATCGGCAGTTTCCGTATCCAGATTTCCTGTTGGCTCATCAGCCAATACACAAGCAGGATTCCCAACTAAGGCTCTTGCGACTGCAACCCGTTGCCGTTCACCACCAGACAACTCACCTGGAGTGTGTAACTCGCGGGCAGCTAGCCCAACAGCTTTCAGCATCTTACTGGCACGCTCCATCGACTCATCATTACCTAGACCACGAATACGTAACGGTAATGCAACATTTTCAACGGCACTAAATTCATCTAAGAGATGATGAAATTGATAAATGAAACCAAGACTATGATTGCGTAGTTGATCTAATTTTTTCACTGCCAATTGATTAAGATTTGAGCCCACTAATACGATTGAGCCAGCACTAGGAGTGTCTAAGCCGCCCAGAAGGTGCAATAAAGTGCTTTTGCCCGAGCCTGATGCCCCAACAATAGCCACCTTCTCAGAAGGCACCACCTCTAAGTCAATATCCTTGAGAATTTCAACAGCAGTCGGCCCCTGACCGTAAGTCTTTGCCAGTCCTCGCGCCATTATTACTGAGTTATTCATAGCGTAAGGCCTCCGCAGGCTGCACCTTAGCGGCACGACGACTTGGGTAGAGGGTAGCTAGAACAGAAAGACCAAATGCCATCAGTCCCACTGTGACCACGTCGCTCAATCTGACATCAGAAGGTAGCTCACTAATAAAGTAAACCTCACGCGGCAAGAAGCGAACGCGGAAGATCGCTTCAATAGCTGGAACAATAACATCGATATTAAGCGCAATGAGTAAACCTAAACCCACCCCTGATAGAGAGCCGAGTATGCCAATCGCTAGACCCTGAATCAAAAAGATGCGTTGAATTAATCCTGGACTTGCACCCATCGTTCTTAAAATAGCAATGTCTGCTTGCTTCTCATTCACAGTCATCACTAAAGTCGAAACCAGATTAAATGCAGCCACAGCAATAATTAAAGTCAGAATGATGAACATCATTTTCTTTTCGGTTTGAACAGCAGCAAACCAGTTGCGATTCGAGCGTGACCAGTCAGTCACCCAAAGTGCTTGTGGAACAATGCCAGCCAATTCATTAGCAATCTCTGGCGCACGCTGCATATCATCTACTTTGATGCGCAATCCAGAAGGGTCATGTAAGCGTAATAAGGCAGCGGCGTCCTTCCAATGCATGATGGCTAAGGAGCTGTCGTATTCATAATGGCCGCTATCCACAATACCAACTACTTGAAGCGTACGCATTCGGGGCATTGCACCAGCTGGTGTTAAATCGCTCTCTGGAACAATCAGATTAATACGATCACCAACATGTGCCCCAACCATGGCAGCCAGTTGTGCGCCCAAAGCGACACCAAACCCGCCCGGTTTCAGATCGTCAATATTGCCCGCAACGAATTGTTTTGGTAAATCGGAAACCTTACCCTCATCAGCTGGAGAGATACCCCGTATAGCAACACCACGCATGATATTTTCACGACTGAGCAAGCCCTGTGAGCTGACCATTGGTGCAACACCAACTACATGCGGTTGTGCGGCTACTTTAAGGGCAAGAGGCTCCCAATTTGCCAATCCTTCTGGTGTAGTAATTTCCACGTGGGATAGAACAGACAGCATGCGATCGCGCACTTCTTTCTGAAAACCGTTCATGACTGATAGAACAACAATCAAAGAAGCCACACCCAAAGCGATACCCGCGGTAGAGATTCCGGAAATAAAGGAGAGGAAGCCGTCGCGCTTACCCACCGTCTTGCGACGCTTAGATCGGGTATAGCGTAGGCCAATTTCTAGCTCAATAGGAAGTCTCAACATAGCCACAGTTTAGACAATTGCAAGGACAAACTGATGGAATACCTAAATGCCACCTAAAATCAGGGGAATGACCGCAAATTTCAATTCTCCACAAGGCGCCCAAAAGCGCTTCACCCTCATGCTTGCAGGGGAGGATGCCTATGACGCCGATGAAGAGCAGGCCATTGGAGACCGCCCTCTGAAAGGACTGCCTCACGAACGTTTTTTGTTGGGAGATCTGCTGCCCTTAGCACCAGTCCTGCTTTTGGGACAAACGTCTCAAGTAGTAAACCCCTCAGAAGTCATCGCTTGCCTTCAACCAGTTCATCTTCATGCCACCCGAGACCATTTAATTCTGATGGGGCAAAATCAGATCGATCTGACAGAAGCTGAATCAACTGAACTTCTTAAAGCAGCACTACCCTTTATCGAAGAGGACTTTCAGTCAAACATCCTTTATCAAGATTCTCGCTATTGGTTTATCCCTGCAGGCCCGTTCGCCAGTTTAGATAGTTACAGCGTGGATCAGGCGCATGGTAGAAATATTGAGTGGTGGATGCCACGAGATAGCAATGTAGAAGGAATTGCAAAACAGTGGCGTAAATTACAAAACGAGATTCAAATGCTTTGGCATATTGATCCCGTAAATCAAGCGCGCGAACAAGTGGGTATGCCTAGCATCAACTCCGTGTGGATTAGCGGCATTGGCAAACTGCATGATGTAAAGGCACCAGGGATATTGCAACAAGTACACAGTCTTTATGGCTCACACCCCATCCTCGCAGGATTGGCAAAGCTACTTAAGCTCTCCTACGAAACAGAATTTCATATACAGATGGCGCCTGGGTCTTTTGCTTGGCTAGATCAACCCGAACGCATTTGGCCAGAACTGAGCCAAGCACTTCTGAACAAAGAGCTAGATGAAGTTCTTCTCATCGACTTTCCTAAAGGGAAAGTGCGTGAACGAGTTCTGACCAGAAAGGACCTTTACAAAAAGTCTTGGGCCTTCTGGAAAAAATCAGACCCACGTACTTGGAAAGAAATCATTCTTTAATGGGATTATTTTCACAGCGCCCCTTCTCTGAGCGGACTGCTACCTGGTTGCATCAAAGTGGTCTTCATCCGTTGTTAGCGAGACTGTATGCTGCACGTGGTCTTGAGTCCCCCGAAGAACTCTCACTGGATTTGAAACAATTACTATCGCCAGTAGAGCTCAAGAATTGCATCAGTACAGCATCTTTACTAGCCGATATTCTTGAACAAAAAGAACCTATGCTCATCGTTGCAGACTATGACTGCGATGGTGCGACCGCTTGTGCTGTTGGCCTGCGTGGGCTGCGAATGCTAGGGGGTCCTGATACCCCTATTCAGTTTCTAGTACCAAATCGCTTCACCATGGGTTACGGCCTCACGCCAGAAGTAGTCGAGCTTGCTGCCCAACAAATACCCAAACCCAAATACTTGATCACTGTGGATAACGGCATTGCTAGTGAAGCAGGGGTGGATCGTGCCCGTGAACTCGGTATGGAAGTCATTGTGACTGATCACCACTTACCCGGCGATCGACTGCCGAACGCTACTGCCATCGTCAATCCCAACCAACCGGGTTGCAACTTCCCCAGTAAAGCGCTTGCTGGAGTTGGTGTCATGTTCTATTTATTAGTGGCTTTACGTGCAGAACTGCGTAAGCGCGGTAAATTTACCAATGAGAATCAACCGAAGATTGAGAACTTATTAGATTTAGTAGCATTAGGTACCGTGGCTGATGTAGCGCAACTGGATCGCAATAATCGGATACTTGTTTCGAATGGTCTAAAGCGTATTCGGGCTGGTGTAACTCAAGCAGGAATTCAGGCCCTGTTTCAGGCAGCCGTCCGTGACCCACGCAAAGCAAATACTTTCGATCTGGGGTTTGCGATTGGCCCGCGATTAAATGCTGCTGGACGCTTAGCCGATATGACTTTGGGTATTCGGTTATTGCTAACTGATAAGACTGATGAGGCAATCACACTGGCACATGAACTCGATCGCATTAATCGCGAACGCCGTGTCATTGAGACTGGCATGCAAGAAGCAGCTCTTGCTCATCTAGCAGAAGATCAATTGGCCGGGACCATGGCGCAAAGAACCAGCATCTGTCTTTGGAATCCTGAGTGGCATCAAGGGGTTGTTGGAATCGTAGCCTCACGACTGAAAGAGCGCTTTAATCGCCCCACCATTGTTTTTGCTCCTGCCGATGGCAGTACCGGTGAAGAACTGCGTGGATCTGGCCGATCATTGACCGGCTTTCATCTCAGGGATGCGCTCGATTTAGTTTCTAAGCGAGAGCCTGGACTCATATTAAAGTTTGGCGGCCATGCTATGGCTGCAGGCTTAACTATCCGCAAACAGGATTTTGACAAGTTTGATGCCTGTTTTCAGGAAGTGGCAAGCGGCTTATTAAGCGATGAATTATTGGAGCGACGCCATACCCATGATGGCGCTCTTGAGGCAGCGGAGTTTACTCCAGAGATTGGCGACCTCCTCGCTGAGGAAATCTGGGGTCAAGGCTTTCCGCAACCCATCTTTTATGGCGAGTTTGAGATTACCCAACAAAGTCTCATGAAAGAAAAACATTTACGTCTTCTGGTTCGCCCCCTAGGCTCAGCCGAGGGACAATCTACGAGCAAACCACTCACTGCCGTTTGGTTTAACCGCACCCAAACTCTGCCGCCTAAAGCCAAGCTCGCCTACCGCCTAGTCACCGATCGCTATCAGGGTCAAGCCCGCGTCCAGCTCATGATAGAGGCCCATGATGAAAGTACTGGATCCTAAAGGGCGGGAGCAATAACCCCCTTATAATTAGGGGATGGAAGCTGAACAATTAAATACGATTTCAAATACTCTGTCTGACCTGCTCACCCGTGAGCAAGCTCTTCGGGGGTATCTTTGACTTCGAAGTAAAGTCACGACGCCTTACTGAAGTTAACTCTATTCTGGAAGATCCCACTATTTGGGATGATCAAAAGAAAGCGCAAGCCCTGGGCAAAGAAAAGAAATTGCTCGACGGCGTTGTTGCCACCCTGACCGATTTAAATACCAACATCACTGGCGCCATCGAACTCTTTGATATGGCAAAAGAGGAAAGTGATTTCGATACGATTGCCGCTATCGAATCTGATGTAGAAGGCTATAGTAAGATTGTGGGCGATTTAGAATTCCGCCGCATGTTTCATAATGAGATGGATCCGTGTAGTTGCTTTATTGATATCCAAGCAGGCGCTGGCGGCACTGAAGCGTGTGACTGGGCCAGCATGCTCTATCGTCAATACCTAAAGTATTGCGAACGCAAAGGCTACAAAACAGAAATCCTTGAAGAGTCTGATGGCGACGTTGCTGGGATTAAGAGCGCCACGATCAAAGTCGATGGCGAATACGCTTACGGACACCTCCGCTCAGAAACTGGTGTGCATCGTTTGGTTCGTAAGTCCCCATTTGATTCATCTAATGGTCGCCATACCTCCTTTGCTAGCATCTATGTCTATCCAGAAATTGATGACTCGATTGAGATCGACGTGAATCCCGCAGATATTCGTACTGATACCTATCGCGCCTCTGGTGCGGGTGGTCAGCATATTAATAAAACCGACTCTGCGGTGCGTCTAACCCACTTACCTACAGGTATTGTGGTGCAGTGTCAAAACGATCGCAGTCAACACCGTAACCGTGCCGAAGCAATGACGATGTTGAAGTCCCGTCTC
The DNA here is from genome assembly GCF_018881545.1 of Polynucleobacter alcilacus. GTDB lineage: Bacteria > Pseudomonadota > Gammaproteobacteria > Burkholderiales > Burkholderiaceae > Polynucleobacter > Polynucleobacter alcilacus. The sequence goes on along the minus strand of NZ_JACVQD010000001.1, from coordinate 1,775,349 downwards.
TACGAACATGAAATGCAAAAGCGTCGTATAGAACAAGATAAGTTAGAGGCTAGTAAAACTGATGTAGGCTGGGGTCATCAGATTCGCTCCTATGTCTTAGACCAAAGCCGTATTAAAGATTTACGTACCAATGTCGAGATCTCCAATACCCAAAAAGTATTAGATGGTGATCTAGATGCCTTTATTGAAGCCAGCCTGAAGCAAGGCGTTTAATTACCCACAAATATGAACGATAAAACCAACTCAGGCAATACGCCAGCACCAGCTACTGAAGCAGTGGATGAGAACCACATCATCGCGGAGCGCCGTGAAAAACTGGCCAAGCTGCGCGAAGGTGGCATTGCCTTTCCAAATGATTTTGTCCCCACCCACTTAGCAGCAGATCTGCATACTCACTACGATAGCCTCAGCAAAGAAGAACTTGCGGCTAAGAAAGTTCATGTGAAAGTTGCTGGTCGCATGGTTCTGAAACGGGTCATGGGTAAAGCCAGCTTTGCAACCATTCAGGATCGTAGCGGTCAAATTCAGTTCTATATCAGCGATGAACTCAGTGGTGCTGAAACCCATGGCGCTTTTAAGCACTGGGATATGGGGGACTTCATTTCAGCCGAAGGCAATCTCTTTAAGACCAATAAAGGCGAGTTATCAGTTGAATGTAGCAACTTGCGTTTACTCAGTAAGTCCCTACGCCCATTGCCAGATAAGTTCCATGGACTATCAGATCAGGAGACCAAATATCGTCAGCGCTATGTCGATTTGATCGTGAATCCAGAAAGTCGCAATACTTTTAAAACACGTAGCAATGCGATTGCGTCGCTACGTCGCCATATGCTCGATGCTGACTTTATGGAAGTCGAAACACCCATGCTCCACCCGATTCCTGGTGGCGCTACAGCTAAGCCCTTCATCACCCATCACAATGCTTTGGACATGCAAATGTTCTTGCGGATTGCGCCAGAACTGTATCTCAAGCGTTTAGTAGTAGGTGGCTTTGAACGGGTCTTTGAGATCAACCGCAACTTCCGTAACGAAGGCGTCAGCCCGCGTCACAATCCTGAATTTACGATGATGGAGTTCTATGCAGCCTATACGGATTACCGTTGGCTGATGGATTTTACGGAAGGCTTGATCCGTGCCGCTGCAATGGATGCTCAAGGTACTGCCGTATTGACACACCAAGGTCGTGAGCTCGATCTGAGTAAGCCATTCCAACGCCTCACTATTACTGCAGCGATTCTGAAATACTGCAGTCAATCAGGTAAGAGCTATGAAGCAGTCCAACTGGATGACATTGATTTCATTCGTACTGAATTGAAAAAGGGTGGTGAGAATCCAGATTCCCCAAGCCTCAAGAACGCAGGTATTGGTGCTCTTCAGTTAGCTTTGTTTGAATTGGTTGCTGAAGAGCACCTGTGGGAGCCAACCTACATCATTGATTACCCTATTGAAGTCAGCCCACTCGCTAGAGAATCTGATACCCGCCCAGGGATTACTGAGCGCTTTGAATTATTTATTACTGGACGTGAAATTGCTAATGGCTTCTCCGAGTTAAATGATGCTGAAGATCAGGCTAACCGCTTCCGCAAGCAAGTAGAACAAAAAGAAGCGGGCGATGAAGAGGCAATGTACTTTGACCACGACTTCATTCGCGCTCTTGAGTACGGCATGCCTCCGACTGGTGGTTGCGGGATTGGTATTGACCGCTTGGTGATGCTCCTCGCAGACGTACCAAACATTCGTGATGTGATTCTGTTCCCTCACCTGCGTCGTGAAGAAGAGTAATTCAGAATCAAAAGCATCTTCAAATTAATGCGAAGATGCAAAAAGCAGAAGAAAAGCACCCTAGGGTGCTTTTTTATTGGACTGACTCATTAGGCAAACCCATTGGGCAAACTCAACTAACATCACTTTTGCTTTTTGAAGAAAGTGACTGCCAAGATCAGAAAGAGTACTGCAAACCAGAATAAAGACCACTCGGGAACTTGTAATCCCAAAATAGCTGGTAACTTTGCTGAGCAAAGTCCATCTGCTTTAAATAACCAAGGTAATCCCTGCGCCAACTGAAACTGATTAATCCAAGTCTCGAGTGGGTCGATACCACATGAGGTTTCTGGATGAGATAGCAGCCAAACCTGCCTTGCCGCTACAAATAAGCCGTATGCTGCAAACAAGGTAGCAAGGCCATGAAATAGTTTTCTCAATGGAGTAAAGCCAACCGCCAAAAAGCAGAAAATCGCAATTCCGAGATAACCTACTCTTTGCAAAATACACAAGGGGCAAGGCAAGAAACTTACTCCTTGGTACCCCACCTGCTGAAGAATGACAGCAAAAATAACTAAGCCAAGACTGAATAAGGAAAGGTATAAATAGCGGGTTGAGCTCATTTAGACATCATAGCGCCCCAGCACATGGCAATAAAGGTTTGGTCTTATTACCAAAAATTTGATGTATATCACTACTTAGTCCTATTTATAGAGCATTTGCCAAGAAATTAGCCTTCAGGAATGGGATAATCAACGATTCTTAAAAACGAAATCTGTTATTTACAAGCATTTATGGCCGCATATCACACCGAAACTGTTCTCACCGTTCACCACTGGAACGACACGCTTTTTAGCTTCACCACCACTCGTAATAAGGGCCTGCGCTTTCGTAGTGGTCACTTCTTAATGATTGGCCTTGAGGTGGAAGGCAAACCCTTGGTGAGAGCCTACAGTGTTGCCAGCCCAAATTATGAAGAACATCTCGAGTTCTTAAGCATTAAGGTTCAAGATGGTCCACTAACATCGCGTTTGCAGAAAATTCAAGTGGGCGATCCCATTTTAGTAAGTGAGAAGTCTGTTGGTACTTTAGTCATCGATGACTTAAATCCAGGAAAGCATCTTTACCTGTTTAGCACTGGCACTGGCTTGGCGCCATTTATGAGCATCATTCGCGACCCAGACACTTATGAGAAATTTGAAAAAGTCGTATTAATTCATGGTGTACGTTTGGTTAGCGAACTCGCTTATGGCGATTACATCAAGAATGAACTCACTCAAGATGAATACATCGGGGAAATCATTCGTGAAAAACTCATCTATTACCCAACGGTGACACGCGAAGCATTCAAGCACACTGGTCGTCTCACAACTGCCATCGAGTCTGGTCAACTCTTTAAAGATATTGGCTTGCCGCCACTGGATCCAGCAGTAGATAGAGCCATGATCTGCGGTAGCCCCTCTATGCTGAAAGAGACCGCCGAGATGCTGGACACCAAGGGCTTTAAGGTTTCTCCAAGCCTTGGTCAATTAGGCGATTACGTCTTCGAACGCGCTTTCGTTGAAAAGTAATTAGACCGCATTAGACTATTTCTTTATACCTAAAAGTAATTTAGATATCGCTATATATTCCTTGTAGATATATAAACCCCTTGGTACATTCTCCTTAACGAGAAATTTACCAAGGAAATTTGATGTCCCCCGTTCGCGAGCATTACAACCCCGTCATTACCCAGCTATTACGCGAACATGATCGTCTGTCTCACGACAAGATCGCAGAGCGCAAAACCTTTCAACGTCAAATCCTTTTCCTAATGAACGCCATCAAACTGGAAGAGTTTGAGCAGTCATTTAATTAAGTCTACTGAAAACACACAATGCTGCAATTCTTTCTAGATTCATCTCAATTCATTATCTCTGGCGCACTTGTTGGACTCTTGGTCGGCATGACCGGTGTTGGTGGTGGTTCGTTAATGACTCCTCTGCTTACCATTATTTTTGGCGTGGCACCAACGACTGCCGTAGGTACGGACTTAGCGTTTGCTGCCATCACCAAAGGCTTTGGTACTGCAGCGCATCGACTTCACGGTAATGTGCGTTGGGAAGTTGTCAAACTGCTCTGCATCGGCAGCCTCACTACAGCTGTTGGCTCTATTCTTGTCCTAAAGCACATAGGTCCTGTCTCAAAAGACTTTAACCATCTCATTAGTTTTTCAATTGGGATTTCCGTATTGCTCACAGCGGCATCGCTTTTATTTAGAGCAAAGATTTTGAAGTGGGTCCAAGCTAATCCAAGTTATCTCCCAAAAGGCAACTCCCTGAAGTTTGCAACTATCTTTGTTGGGGCGGTAATCGGCATTCTAGTTACTGTTTCCTCGATTGGCGCAGGCGCCATTGGTGCAACCTTAATCCTACTGCTGTATCCACACCTGAAAGCTGCGGAAGTAGCTGGCACTGATATTGCCTATGCCGTTCCCCTGACCGCACTGGCGGGCCTAGGCCACTGGTGGCTGGGGAACGTTCACTTTGACTTGCTGTTTGGATTATTAATTGGCTCTGTACCAGCGATTTGGTTGGGCGCAAGATTGTCTAGTACCCTTTCAGAAAAGGCCACTAGAACCACGCTTGCGGGAACTTTATTTCTGGTTGGCATTAAATTAGTTTCGTCATGATTCAGCCTGAATTGTGGTCTATCCCGCTAAGCACCCTCACGCCCGATGGGCTTGCTGATAAATCTGCAGTCCTGAAACAGCGCTTGATCGATATCTCCAATCGCTTCTCTGATGTGCGCTTTGCAACTAGCTTGGCTGCAGAGGACATGGTGATCACAGATGCCATTGCGAAGTCCAAAACCAAGATCAAGCTCTTTACCCTTGCAACGGGTCGCCTGCATCAAGAGACGGTTGATATGGTGAAGACCACTGAAAATCACTATGGCGTGTCCATTGCAAAGATCTACCCGCAAGATTCTGATGTACAAACTTTTGTAGATCAGTACGGCATGAATGGTTTTTATGATGGCGAAGAGCCTAAAAAGGCCTGCTGTGGTGCCCGCAAGATCAAGCCACTCAATGCAGCATTACTGGGTGCTGATGCCTGGCTTACTGGTCAACGTCGTGAGCAATCGACTACGCGTACCGAACTCAATTTTGAAGAATTAGATGATGCCAGAGGTATTGCTAAATTCAATCCCCTGTTTGATTGGACTGAAGCCGACATTTGGACTTACATCAAACAAGAAAACGTGCCAATTCATCCGCTACACCTGAAAGGTTATCCCAGCATAGGCTGCGAACCCTGCACCCGTCAGGTTAAGAAGGGTGAGGATGTTCGTGCTGGTCGCTGGTGGTGGCTGCAAAGCGATAGCAAAGAATGTGGTTTGCACGTGAATCAATAATCCATTCATCAGTACAAACTAGTAGAAACTGGAAGCGAATTACAGAATGCATGAACAAAAATTGCTGGATGACCATTTAGATTGGCTCGAAGCCGAATCAATCTACATCATTCGTGAAGTCGTTGCGCAATGCGCTAATCCTGCCATGCTGTTTTCTGGCGGTAAAGACTCTATTGTGATGTTCCACTTAGCACGCAAGGCATTTCAGTTTGGCGATCGCACTGTCAAATTACCTTTCCCGATCTTGCATATTGATACCGGCCATAACTATCCTGAAGTGATTGCCTATCGTGATGCAGTAGTTGAAAACACTGGGGTGAAGCTGATCATCGGCCACGTAGAAGACTCGATCAAAAAAGGGACTGTGCGTTTGCGCAAAGAAACTGATTCTCGCAACGCTGCGCAAGCCGTTACTTTGCTAGAGACTATTGCTGAATATGAATTCGATGCCCTGATGGGTGGCGCACGCCGTGATGAAGAGAAGGCCAGAGCCAAAGAGCGCATTTTTTCCTTCCGTGATGAGTTTGGCCAGTGGGACCCCAAGGCGCAACGCCCTGAACTTTGGAATCTCTATAACGCCCGCATCGCTAAAGGCGAGAACATGCGTGTGTTCCCCATTTCCAACTGGACAGAGCTCGATATCTGGCAATACATTGCTCGCGAGAAATTAGAGTTGCCTAGCATTTACTACACCCACCAACGTGAAGTAGTGAAGAAAAATACCCTCCTGGTTCCTGTCACCAATGTAACGCCTAAGGCGCCAGGCGATCTCAGCGAAATCCTCAGTGTGCGCTTTCGTACTGTCGGCGATATTAGCTGCACCTGCCCGGTACTTAGTACTGCCGCTACCCCAATGGAGATCATTGCTGAAACCGCCATTACTGAAATCACCGAACGCGGCGCAACCCGCATGGACGATCAAACCAATGAGGCCTCTATGGAGCGCCGCAAGAAAGAAGGTTACTTCTAATGTCATCCCCCCATCAAAATGTCGTTCGCTTCATCACTGCAGGTAGTGTTGATGATGGCAAGAGCACCTTGATTGGTCGCTTGTTATATGACACCAAATCGATTTTGGTTGATCAATTAGAGTCTTTATCCAAAACCAAACATGCGCGCGTTACTTCTTCTGATGCTGGGGTTGACTTAGCCCTACTGACGGATGGACTCGAAGCTGAGCGTGAACAAGGGATCACCATTGATGTGGCCTATCGATATTTCTCAACCCCTAAACGCAAGTTCATTGTTGCAGATGCCCCTGGACATGAGCAATACACCCGCAACTTAGTGACTGGCGCCTCCCAATCGGATGTAGCGGTAATCTTGGTGGATGCTACGCGCGTAGATCTAAAAACATCCCCCGCTACTTTATTGGCACAAACTAAGCGTCATGCTGCAATGGTTCATTTACTGGGGCTGCGCCACGTCGTGTTTGCTGTGAACAAAATGGATTTGTTTCACTTTGATGAACCGATCTTCAACACCATTACCCAATCCATTGAAGACTTGACTCAAAAAATAGGTCTTCCAAAGCCGACCTTAATCCCCATTTCTGCCTTATTGGGTGCCAACGTAGTAAGCGCAAGCAAAGAGACTCCTTGGTATACCGGTCCAACGCTATTAGAGTGGCTAGAAAGCCTTGACACTAGCCCGCAGTCTGAAAAATTATCCTTACGTCTTCCGGTGCAATACGTTGCCCGCCAAGATGGTAGTGCCTCTGATGACTTCCGTGGCTACCTCGGTCAGATCGAATCTGGCAGCATTCGTAAGGGACAAAAAATCAAAGTATTACCGAGTAATGCTGAGGCAACTGTAGCGGAAATCTATCTGGGAAATCACTTTAAAGCAGGGAGTAATAATGCCGTTGAATCAGCGCATACGGGTGATGCTGTAGCCATCCGCCTCACTGAAGACCTCGATATTTCTCGTGGCTCTCTATTTATTGGTGCTGATGATAGTCGCACGCCAACACTAAGTAAACACATCTCTGCAGATCTGTGCTGGTTAGATAGTGAACCACTTTCTTTTAGTCATAAATATGCTTTACGTCATACCAGTAATACCGTGAGCGCAAAAGTCAAAGTGATTCAAAGAGTATTAGATGTGGAAACGCTTTCACACACAAGCGATACGCATGCACTTACCAGCAATGCCATTGGACGTGTTGACTTTGTTCTACAAAAGCCTATTGCCGCCGATTTATTTTCTCAATCCCAACACACCGGCGCATTTATCTTGATTGACGAAGCGACTAATCATACGGTTGCAGCGGGAATGATTAGAGAGGCGATTGCCTAATTCAAGACTGGTAAAGACTGAAATCCAATGGGTTTAGCCCCATTGTGACTTTGTGCATTACGAGAAATAGCCGGGGTATCTAAAATAATTAAGAGGCCTTCAGATAATCGGTAAGCCCCCAGAATCGCCTCTTGGCTCTGGCCAAATAAATGGGCTGGCGGTAAGACCAACTCACTAGGATTGAACGTATTAATATCCCCAATCGAATCCACCATAAGGGCGATATGATTTCCTTGAACGTTCAAGATAATGCAAAATGATTCTGATTTTGCATCCAGAATATCTAAGTAAGCCCCAACATCAATTGCAGGCATAAGTAAGCCGCGTAAATTCAAAATACCGCGGATCATTTTTGGGCTACCTGGAACCTTGGTGCACTTTAAGTTTCGATTGACTTCAATCAACTCATCTGCAGGTACGCCAAGCAAATAAGAGCCGACACCAAAGGTAAGAAAAGGACGTTCCATGATTAATGCGGTAAATACACGTCAATGACTTGAGGGTACTCGCCAGATTCTTCCTGAATGTTATGCATGATGAGCACCTCTTCTAAGTCTAAAACATTGATAACTTGATCTTTGTAAACAATAGATCCACTCAAACCTTTTTGCGGCGTTGCCAACTCATGTAACTTGGCTGGAGCCTCAATAATATCAGTCACTTGTTTGACTATAAGGCCGTATAAACCGTTTCGGTAGCGACAAATCAACACCGGCACTCGCGCTGTGCCCTGATCTCCTCCTTTAGCGCCCCCACTAACGTAATTATTCAGGCGGACTAAATTCATTAACTGATCATTGAAGTAAACCACCTCCCGATTTCCATTTTTCTGTATTTGAGCAGCGTCTAATTTAACAATGTGATCGATAGCATCCAAGGGAAGCGCAATCCTATGAAGCCCCGGAATCTCAAATAACAGAATGGAAACCATTTCCTCAACAACGGGGATATATTTTTCATCCTGCCTAATTGGGTTCAAATCGAGGCGCTCCACCAAACCAGATTGCCGCGCAATACCATCGACATCGAGAATCAGAGCCACATCACCATTACCCATAATGGTTGCTCCCGCAAACTTGGATAGATCTCTTAATAATTCGCCCAAAGGTTTGATAACCA